>NZ_JACGVM010000021.1:0-70476 GCF_014077195.1 Colwellia sp. BRX9-1 | reverse complement strand
AAGATAAAGAGATGAAAATGAAAGAAAAAGATGATGATAACGAACATAATCATTAATTAACCAAAATAGTCACTTAGCATATGTTAGGTGACTTTTTGCTTAAAGGGACATATATGCAAATTATTAAATTATTATTACTGCTTGCCTTATTAGGTATAGGTGCCGCGGCTACTGTGATGTATTCGGGTTTGGTTGATGTTGCGGCTGATGAGCCTCATAGTGATTTGGTCTACTGGTTTTTAGAAGAAACCAGAGAAAACGCTATTAAAAATGCAGCTCAAGATATTGTAGTGCCTGATTTAAGTGATCCAGAATTGTTATTAACGGGTGGTTCTGACTACGAATTTATGTGTTCGAGTTGCCATTTAAAGCCTGAACAGAGTGAGAGTGACATGAGCTTAGGGTTATACCCAGCACCACCTAATTTAAATATTGCTGCTAAAAGTCATATAGGTAAAGAACACGGCGATGGCGCACAAAGCGATCGTAAAAATTTTTGGGTGATCAAACATGGTATTAAAGCGTCTGGCATGCCTTCTTGGGGTAAAACTCACGACGATGAACGTATCTGGGCAATGGTTGCTTTTATAAAACGATTACCAACTTTGACACCAGAGCAATACCAAATACTTACCGCGATAGATTAATGTCTAATTAAATTTAAAGACAAAGGGATAAGTGATGATAATAGTTTTAAGGAGTATTAACAGGACACCCAATCTAGTTTTAATAGGACGCCCAATCTAAATTGATCCTCCCTACCGATGCACTACACTGAAATAACCAAGCGACATAATCACAGGTGATTTATGGCTACGCCAAGGAAACAACAAATCAGTTTAATAGATACCCCTTATTATCATTGTGTTGCGCGTTGTGTTCGACGAGTATTAACAGGACACCCAATCTAGTTTTAATAGGACGCCCAATCTAAATTGATCCTCCCTACCGATGCACTACACTGAAATAACCAAGCGACATGATCACAGGTGATTTATGGCTACGCCAAGGAAACAACAAATCAGTTTAATAGATACCCCTTATTATCATTGTGTTTCGCGTTGTGTTCGACGCGCTTTTTTATGTGGCGAAGATGCCTTGTCAGGCCAAAGCTTTGATCACCGCAGAGAGTGGGTAGAAGAGAAGTTACACTTTCTTATCGAGGTCTTTGCGATTGACGTGTGTGCCTATGCCGTAATGAGTAATCATTATCATGTTGTGCTATTTATTGATGAGGAAAAAGCAAAGCAATGGAGCATGAGTGATGTGCTTGAGCGTTGGCACCGCTTACACAAAGGCACGTTACTCACACAGCAATACTGTCGTGGCGAAGCGTTAGCGAAACCGTTACTGGATATCGTTAAAGAAACATCTGAGGTCTATCGAAAACGGCTGATGAAAATCAGTTGGTTTATGGGCTACATTAACGAAGGTATTGCCAGAGCAGCTAATCAAGAAGACAACTGTACTGGTCGATTTTGGGAAGGACGATTTAAATCTCAAGCATTATTAGATGAAGCAGCACTTGTTGCTTGTATGGCCTATGTTGATTTAAACCCCATTCGCGCCAATATAGCCAAAACGCCCGAAAGCTCAACGCACACCAGCGTCAAGCTACGCTGTGAGCAAGCAAAAAAAAATCAACAACCCAATGCGTTACTCCCTTTTGTTGGTCACCCAATAAAAAAAATGGTTAAGGGCTTAACATTTGAGCTTACTGATTACCTACAATTAATTGAGTTAACCGGACGTTGTATCAGAGAGGATAAATACGGTTTCATCGAAGACAGCCAACCCAATATACTCAGTCGATTAAACATATCAGCTAAAAACTGGCTAATCATTACCACCCAATTTAGCAAACAGTTTCATGGTGCGGTTGGTCACGAAGATGCCTTAAGTGATTACTGCGAACATCAACAGTTAAAGCGAAGACAAAACTTAAGTCATTGCAATAAACTCTTTGCTTAAATTAACTACACTCATTCAAAACAACTATAAATCTAACCAGTCTATCCTGGAGGATGGCACTTGTTTATAAATGAGTATTTTAGGTGTTAATTGACTGAAAATGAGTTTTTGCACCATCGTATATTATCAAAAGCCCTTTTTAATGATAACGACTGACAGTATATTGAAATATCGATGTGATGTTGTTAGATTTGATTTAAATTGAGTGTCTGCTTTAGTCACTTTAAAATAGCTTACATTATAAACAGGGTCGTACTTTCAAGAATGGCTTGAGCTTTAGTAAAGTCTGTTGAAAGGTTGTCTAAAGTTGATATCGGTAATAGTTCATTAGTGACTTATTTAAGGTAGAAAAGGCGAGGGCAGAGTTCGTACTCATATGTTAAACACCGATACTATAAAGAGAGCCTGTAACAAAATCTGTTACAGGCTCTATAAAGATAATAACTGCCATGCACGACAATATCTTTATTTATGGCGCCATAACTTTAATTTTTCAAGCACCAACATTGGCTCGATTGGTTTGGTTAAATAATCATCCATACCCGCTTCTATACATTTTTCTTTGTCACCTTGCATCGCATTAGCTGTCATTGCAATAATAGGTATTGCCGTGTTTTCTACTCCAGCCTCACCTGCTCTAATTCTCTTTGTTGCTTCATAACCGTCCATTTCTGGCATTTGGCAATCCATGATCACAACCGTATAGGGTTTAATAACGGTCGCTTCTTTTAATCGATTTAAGGCGTCAACACCATTAGTCGCTAAATCTGCGGTTAAGCCGATTTTTTTTAAGACAGCTAGCGCTACCATTTGGTTTACTCGGTTATCTTCAACAAGTAGCACATGCATTTCTCTAGGCCAGTGACCTTTCATTGCACCGATATTAGGCTTTTTTATTGCTTCTAGGTCGATACTGTTATGCGCCGTTATTAATGTATCGGTATTATTTTTAATTACCGCTAAAGCATTAAATAAATTGTCGGTTGTTGCTGGTTTAGGAAAATAAGTACTACTACCCAAGTCTGCAAAGTGTTTAGCGTCGTGTTTTTCATCGATTGAGGTCATCATCACTAGTGCCATTGGGTCATAGCTTTTATTCGCTCGAATTATTTTAGTTAATGCTTCTCCATTCATCGTTGGCATTTCCATGTCCACTAATGCCAGATCAAATATCTTTGAATTTGATGAAGAAAAACACTCATCACAATGAAATAAAGCTTCCTTAGCACTTTTAGCTTCAGTGACGTTTATCCCCCAACACTCTAATTGTCTGCGTAACACCTCACGGCTAGTTCTGTTATCATCGACAATTAAAATATTTAACCTTAAGCCTGCTATCGGTGGCACTACTGGGGTCGATAATTCACTTTCTTGTACTAAACAAGATACTTTAAAACAGCTGCCATGGCCTATCTTACTTGATACCGTTACATCACCATTAAGTAGCTTACATAATTTTTTTGTTATACTTAACCCTAACCCGGTACCGCCATATTTTCTGGTTGTGGAAGCGTCAACTTGGCTAAATGAGCCAAACAATAAAAATATTTTTTCTGCTGGAATACCAATGCCAGTATCTTGAATTTCACAACTAAATATAAAGTGATGATCTTTTTCGGCAGGTTCGAGTTTAGCTTTAATAACTATCTGACCTTGATCGGTAAATTTTATGGCATTACTTAAAATATTGGTGAGGATTTGTCGTATTCGTCCCGGATCTGATTTAATGAAAGAGCAGGGAATACCTGTTAAATCGAGTATTATTTCAACGCCTTTTCTTTGCGCGGCAAGTGAAATAGATTCAGCAAGCTCTGCCACTAAATTACGTAAATTAAAATCTATATACTCAAGTTCTATTTTACCCGCTTCAATCTTTGAAAGATCAAGAATATCATTAATAAGTGTCAATAATGCATGGGCACTGGTATTGGCTATGCTTACGTTTTGGGCTTGTTCTTTCGTTAGGTCACTATCCATGAGTAACCCCAGCATGCCTAAAACCCCGTTCATTGGTGTTCTTATTTCGTGACTCATATTAGCTAAAAATTCTGATTTAAGTTGTGTTGCTTCTTCAGATTTTTTTAATGCTGTAATTAAATCTTTAGCCTGCGTCTTTAGCGAAGCTGTTTTCTCAGTCACTTGCTCTTCAAGTGTTAAAACAAATTGCTTTTGTCTGTCTATTTCTGTCTGCTGTAAACGCGTTCTTAAATAAATGGTAATAAATACGACCATTAAGGTTAATAATACATATAAACTGTATGCCCACCAGGTTTTCCAAGGCGGTGGTGATATATACAAGTTGATCGACAGTAATTTCTTCCCCCACTCACCACTGCTATTTGTCGCTTTGACAAGCAGTTTATATGTACCTCCATCTAGATTAGTAAATGAAGCAATATTTCTATTACCGACTTCAATCCAATTATCATCATAGCCTTCAAGTTTATAAGCATATTTGTTTTTGTTAGGTGAAATAAAATCTAAAACAGAGAACTCAAAAGAGAAAAAGTAGTCATGATAAGTCAGTTCAATATCAGTGACATAAGAATAAGGTCTATCAAGCTTTATCGGCTGACCCATTTTATTAAAACCGGTTAAAACAATATTGAATTCGTCATTGGTTGTTTCTATATCTAAAGCACTAAAATACTCGATGCCGCGTTGGCTACTGGTGAAAAATGTCTCATTTGCACCTTTTACTAGGCTATTTGGATAATAATTCATTCCTAATAAGCCATTATAGCTGTCAAAATTAGTCACTTCTCCTGATAAAGGGTCTAATCTTGAGATCCCCTTATTGGTCGTCAGCCATAAATGACCACTTTTATCATCAGCAATTGCACGGATTAAAGAGGTCGGTAATCCATTGTTTTTATCAAAATGTTTAAAGGTTTTTGTTTCTGGAAGATATAAGTTGAGTCCTTTTTGCGTAGCAATCCAAACGTTGCCATTTCCACTTTGATGGATATCCTGTACGATATTTCCTAATAAACTATCAGATTTTTTTTTATTACTTTGAAATGAAATGAACTTTTGTTCGTCTGCTTGCCAAAGATTTACACCGTTACCGGTTCCAACCCACATATTTTGTTTACTATCTTTAAATATTTTTAAAACTTCGGGATGAGATAATCCCAAAGATTCATTTAAATGAGTAAAGGTTTTAGTCGAAGGGTTATAGCGATAGACACCATTTTTATAAGTGCCAATCCAAAGGTACCCATATTGGTCCATGTTAAGGGCTCGTAACTCTCTGAACTCTTTATGGTTTGGATCTGTTTTAGGGTA
This sequence comes from Colwellia sp. BRX9-1, assembly GCF_014077195.1. NCBI lineage: Bacteria > Pseudomonadati > Pseudomonadota > Gammaproteobacteria > Alteromonadales > Colwelliaceae > Colwellia > Colwellia sp. BRX9-1. Next base: position 65,217 of record NZ_JACGVM010000021.1, on the reverse strand, counting down.
GGTTAATAACTCAAGGTGTTGAGTGTCTAAGTTGAATTTAGCTAAACCTTCATCTTGTGCAACCCATAGACTGTTATTATCATCAAGAAATATAATTGGATTTTCTAATAGTCTATTAGCGCCATAGCCATTCTCATCACTAAAGATCGGTGCTGATAATGTGGCTAGTTTTTGTGATGATACCTGCCACTTATATAACTGCGATGACGAAGATACAATGACAAGATCACCATTAGCATCTGTTGCTATTCCATTTGGAGCGGTCAGTTCAGGGCTATTAATCGATTTAAATTTACGATGTGGTACTAACTTATATATGCCGTGAGTCTCGCTAGTGACCCAGATGGTTCTAGAGCTATCTTCGAAAATTATTCTCAGACCCTTATTATTGCCAAGGTCAAATTGTTCAATCTGAGGACCTGTGTTTGATTGTCGAAACAAGCCTTTGCTGGTGACAAACCAGACATAACCCTCTTGGTCTTCAATCATAGAATTCACTTGATCTAAATATTGATTATCAAGTGTTTTTAATCGTGTAAAAAGACCATTTTCTTTATCGAAGGAAAATGGACCTTGTTGAGTACCTACATAAAGCTTGTCTTTTGACGTTTTTAAAATACTGCGTATTTCATTTGCGCCTGTTGGTGTTTTATTTTCTGGAGCAGGGAAAAAATGAGAAAAGGTTTGCTTAGTTTTGTCATATAAATTTAAACCATAGCTAGTTGCAACCCAGAGACTATTGCTATTGTTGTTTTCAATATCCCATATTCTATTATGAGATAAACTTGATGGTGAATCATCAGTTTTTGTAATATGTTCAAAGCTATTATTACCTAGATATCGACTAAGCCCTTTATCATATGAACCTAACCAAATATTGTCCTCTTGGTCATGAAATAAGGATTGAATTCGATTAGATGAAATAGAAGCAAGGCGAAGCGGATCATGAATGAAATTACTAAAGCTTCCTGTTTTTGGTTCATATAGGCTAGCGCCTCCTCCCCAAGTGCCAATCCATATATTTCCGGTGTGGTCCAACATCAGGTTTCCAGCATCATTATGCGATAAACCGTTTGAACTCATACTATCAAATTGAAACAGGGTTGTTTTTCGACCATCATAGCGCATAACGCCATTTTCAGCGGTACCAAACCAAAGTAAGCCTTGATTATCCTGAATAATTGAATATATCTCAGAAGAAATAAAGCCATCTTCCTCGGTCAGCACTTTAACCGAGTATTCATTAATGAGCTTTGAAGTCGATTCATTACTATAAGCTGGAGCAATCGTTCCAATAAATAGGAAAAAAAAGCAGATAACGTGATTAACAAGCGATAAATTATATTTCATAAATATTAAGATTATCAAATCCAAGTAAGGTCAACAAAAAGTACAAAAAATCTTATTTAATTTAATAGGTTATATCCTTGCTAAAAGCGGATAAACCTAATTAAGGCACAAGCTTAGTTTTATTTACTCATGCATCGCCCCTGCAATGTAAGCCAAAAGCTTATCATCTAGTATGCTACTTTAGCTGTAATATTTATATAAAATTTTTGTCAATATTTAGTTGATTAAATAAAACTAAAGGCTGGTTGGGTCTTTTACTTAGGTTACCCAAGTGTATCATTTTATTTTAGGGGAAAAGTTTTAGGCCCAGGAAGTATTCACTTTTGTCTACTAAACGTTAACGGAGACTTTAGTAATACAATGATATTTATAATACTAAGGTCTACAGTGCATATTGTTTGATAATCATGTATTAATATAGTTATTAAAGACAAATTATCTATCTTTTATGTCTAATATCAATAAGGTAATATTATAGTGAGTCGTCATATGGAAAATAAATTACAGAAATCAGTGCTTGTTTCATTAGTCATTACCATAATAATCACTTTAATTACGTATGCTAGCCACAAAGCTTTTTCATCAGTATTGCTCGCTTCACTGAGTGTAGCAGTCGTTAGTTTTTTTGCTGTGTTTTTCGGTGTAAGTCGCTGCTATAAAAATATAAATAAAAACGAAACAAAAAAGCAACGTGATAATTTAACAACAGAATCTCTTGCCAATATTGGTCAATCTATCGGTAATACCGCCAGTGAGTTAGCGATTAATTCTGCAGAGGTCAGTTTCTTTTTAAACCAATTGGCCCAAGCGATAGAAATATCAAGTGAAGATGTCGACCGATTAGCGACTGCAGCGGAAGAAATGTCGGCTAACAGTAAGCAAATAAACGAAAATTCCTCATTAGCCTCAGAGCAAGCGAGTCTAGCAATGACCGCTAGCAGCTCAAGTTCAGCAAAGTTAAGCCACAACATTGATACCGTCAATGAGCTTCATCATGCGGTTAGTACCGCCACAAAAAAAATTGAATCACTGGCCAGCAAAACACAGCAAATACAGAGTATTACTGATGTAATAGATGGCATATCAAGCCAAACAAACTTACTGGCTTTAAATGCGGCGATAGAAGCTGCTCGCGCAGGCGAACAAGGTCGCGGTTTTGCTGTTGTTGCCGATGAAGTCAGAGCGCTGGCAGGAAAAACTGCTGATGCTACTCGAAAAATAGGTGACATGCTTAAACAAATTAGTGACGAAACAACTGAAACAACCCAAGTAATAGCGGAAATTGTTGAAAAAACTGATAGTGTTGTCGTCACCATGACTGATTTATCACAAGGTTTCAAAGACATTGATCAGCTTATGGCTGATTCATCGGGCGCGAGTGATCAAATAAGTCACGCTTTAAAAGAACAAGATTTAGCCGCTAATGAAATTTCAACCGCTATTATAAATTTACATGACTTTTTAGTGGATAAAAGCCACGAAACGAAGTCTGTATCAAAACAAGCGACAACATTATCCAATGGCACCGAATCGATATTTGTACATATCTCTAATTTTTCTAGTGATACTCTAATAAGTAATATGTGTAATCAGGCGCAGTATACAGCCAGTAAAATTGGTCAGTTATTTGAAAAAAGCATTAAAAACAATGAGATAACAGAGCTACAGTTATTTGATTTTAATTATAAACCTTTGGGACTTACCGAGCCGAAAAAATTTACCACCAGTTTTGATAAATTCACAGACCAACATTTACCTGCTATTCAAGAGCCTTTATTAGTAGAATTCTCTAACATGATTTATGCAGGCGCTGTTGATATTAATGGTTATTTTCCTACGCATAACAAATGTTTTTCAAAGCCGCTAACCGGTAATCAGGCAATAGATGCTATTAATAATCGCACTAAACGTTTATTTAATGACCCTACAGGTATTCGCTGTGGAAAACACACAGATAAATTTTTATTACAAACCTATAAACGCGATACAGGGGAAATAATGCATGATGTTTCCGCACCCATTTTTGTTAATGGCAAACATTGGGGAGGTTTTAGAATTGGCTTTAAAGCAGGTTAATATAGTAAGTCTTATAAATAAAGGAGCAGGTCTTTATTTACCACTGCCTGCCTGATCTGAGTTGAAATAATATTGACCCGCAACAACCTAGATTAACCCTTAAATTTTATCTAGATAAAATAAACAATTGTATTTACCGAAATCGGCGAAAAGCCCCACCGCTTGCGGTGAGGGATGGATAGCCGAGATTGCATAGCAATCTAATGCGGCCTATCTTGCTGCTCGATGTATTGCTTAAGAATCTCTATCGGCGCTCCGCCGACAGAGCATGCATAATAACCAGAGCTCCAAAGTGCATTCTTCCTCCAAGCTACCTGATTTAACTGCGGAAACCACAACTTCATCTCTCGACCTGTAATACTTTTTAAAACATTAACTAATCGTGAAATTGAAATAGAAGGCAGGTAAGAGATAATCATGTGAACATGATCTGACTCCCCATTAAACTCAACCAATTCTGACTTTAGTTTTAAACATTCTCTTTTTATTATAAAGTCCATTTTATATAACATCTCGCTCGTAAACTTCCGCTCACGATATTTAGTAACAAATATAATGTGAGCTTGAATTAAATACGAAGAATGAGCGCTCTTTTTATATTTCATACAGACACTTATTGACACTGGTAATTTATACAGTATAGTCGTCATTATGAGTTTAACCAGTGTTTCGAAATTTAATATCGGTCAGACAACACCTTTGCAAACAGAGTTGCGAAGAGAGTCAGCTCGCCTTTGGAACGATATGGTTAAACTGCACAAATTCATCCGAAAACGCCGATGGAAGTGGCCTTTTAGAGGTGATTTTGAAAAGCACTTTAAAAGTAAGTACCGACTTCATAGCCAGACAAACCAGGCGCTTATTAAAAAGTTCTTTGCTAACATCGAAACAACCTCAGAGAATCGAAAAGCTGGCGATAAAAAAGCTCGTTATCCGTACCGTGACAGGAAGCACTTCCAGGTAGTAATGTACAAGGCTTCGGCGATAAAAAGAAAAGGTAACCGCGTCATTCTTTCAAACGGACTTGGAGTTAAAAAACTCATCGTTCGCATTCCAAAAGATATACCCATTGGTAAAATCACAGGGGCGGAGCTTAGTTTTCGGGAGCTTAGGCTCACGATAAAGCAAGATATCAAAACCATTAAGTCAGCTGGCAGCAACGTAGTTGCTGCTGACTTAGGTGTAATTCATCTTGCAGCGATGACCGATGGCGAAACGTCGGAGATCATAGTTGGTCGCGGTCTTCGCTCGTTAATTCAGTATAGAAACAAGAAGCTCGCTGAATTCTCAAGACTGCTTTCAAAATGCAAGAAAGGGTCTAGACGGAGCCGAAAATTGCGAGTATCAAAAGCTAAAATGCTGTTCAGAAATGACAATCAGCAGCGCAATCTTCTCCATCATGCATCCAAGCAAATGATTGATTATTGCGTGAAACAACAAGCAGGTATGCTTGTTGTGGGCGATTGCATCAATATGAGTAAGAACGCTCGAAAAAAGAAGAAAGGCTCAAGACGTTCAAATCAAATGAACAGCAACAATCCCCTTGGGCAGCTACTCACCTATCTTAAATACAAAGGTAAATTCCAAGGTGTAGAGCTTGATAAAATAGGAGAGCAGTACACCACTCAGACTTGCCCGAAATGCGGTCATAGACACAAACCTTCGGGGCGCAATTACCAGTGTAAAAATCCAGAATGTGATTTCATTGGAGTGCGGGATTTGGTCGGTTCGGCCAACATTAAAAATAAATTCGAGAACGGTAGAATAGAAAAAGGATACCTTCTCCCGCCACTTGTGGCAAAGTATCGCAGACCTGTAAAAGTCCCTGTAATAAGGCTGAACTGCGTAGTCCATCTGACAGATGGCATGTTGCTTGATAACACCCTTGATGCGGCTCAGGCACTTTCGAGTGCAGGTGGTAAAACACCGTCTGAGCTATTTCACGTGGCCTGATCAAGAATCCTCACCGCTTGCGTTGCAGGAGCTGTCAAGATGCCTTATCCATAGAGCTAATGAATGTTTAGATTTAACTAGTTTTGAACGAGATAATGTCTAAGCGAAGGTTGCATAGCCATTACTCTCTACTTTTAGCTACTTTCGAATATGTTCAGCCTAAGAGAAGAAGCGTTTAGTCTGTATTTTTCAATCAAAAGTTAGCCGTTAAAATTAATATCACCTTAAATCAGCGCAAAGCATCAGGTAAGCATTGCTGTTAATCTCCTCGGTTTGTCTAAAACTAACGTTAATGAATACTCCATAGTGGATGCTTTTTTTATTATTGTTAACCTTGTCAACATCTAGTATTTACTTAATTAATCGTTAAATCTATCACATGTCGTTTTTAATAAAGGGCGACGATATCGTTTTCTTTGAAGTATTTTTTATTGGAAATTAAAGTCAGCTTATCTGCACTATCTTTAACGAAGTCACATTCTACCTCCTTAGAAAAACAGCCGGAATCTAACGATATTAAACATTAAATAGTAGGGGGGCACGCTAAGAAATTGAGTGGTTATAAGGTAATTATTGACTGAAAATAGAAAGCAACATAATATTTATTTTATTCAATAAACGTGAATAACCTTTAATAGGTTCTGCTCAAAGTGATTAATTGCGAAGAACATCGTTGTAAATTATCAATAGCTGCTATTGTGACGAGAATAGTTTTTAGCGATGATAGTCACAAGTCCAAACACAATAACCGTCAGTTTTGATTTTTTAGATTAATCTTATCGATTGATTTTAGCGGAGATTTTTTATCTCTCTTTATAATGTTTTAGCAAGGAACCCCTATGATTTCTATCAACCTTAATGGCCGCGAACAATTATTTGATGTCGAAGACGATATGCCATTGCTTTGGTTGATCCGTGAAGAAGCCGGTCTTCGCGGCACTAAGTTTGGCTGTGGTATAGCACAATGTGGTGCTTGCACGGTTCATGTTGACAATCAGGCCGTTCGCTCTTGTATGTATCCGGCGGTTGCAGCCCAAGGTAAGCAAGTGAATACAGTTGAAACTTTAGGCTCAAAAGAGGCTCCGCACGCTTTACAGGCTGCTTGGATTAAACACCAAGTTCCTCAGTGTGGCTATTGTCAGTCAGGAATGATGATGGCAGCAGCGGCATTATTAGCGAGTACTCCTAATCCAAGTTCTGACGATATCGATACTGCAATGACCAATATCTGTCGATGCGGAACTTACAGTCGAGTTAAAGCTGCCATTCTTGATGTAGCAAAGGAGATGTCTTTATGAGTCTTACTCGTCGGATGTTCGTTTTTGGTGGTGCAGCGATTGGCGGCGGATTAGCGCTAGGGGTTATTGGTTTAGGAACACATTTGGCCATGCATGATCGCCTTGGTGTGCAGCGAGATGGCAACACCAGAGATACCTTGCTCAACTTGTGGCTTCGTATTAACAAAGACAATACCGTTACACTACTTTCTCCGCATACCGAACTTGGTCAAGGTGCCGGTACTGGTTTAACCCAAATAGTGGCCGATGAACTTGACTTGAATTGGCCGCAAATCAAATTAGAGCTTGCGCCTGCGACCACTGCATTTTCCAATGGTGGCGTTTTTGAAGGCTTTGTTAGTGAAATGATTGGTAAGCCACCAGTCTGGGCAGAGCATATTGCTAGTAATGCTTTCAACCGTCTAGCCGACTTACTTAATATGCAAATGACTGGGGGTAGCGCCTCTATTCGTTTTACTGGCTGGCAAGTTATGCGTGAAGCAGCCGCAGCTGCACGTCAAATGCTGATTAACGCAGCCATCGATAAATACGGCGCAAGTACTAATACGACTACCGATGCTGGATATGTTGTTGATGGCGACAACCGCTGGAGTTATGGCGAACTGGTTGAGCATGCGGCAACTTTAGACGTTCCTGAAAACTACACACTTCGTGCAAAAGGTGATCGTAAGTTTATTGGTAAGGCAATGCCTCGTCATGATTTACCCGACAAAATATTTCTTGAAACACAATACGGTATCGATCGCCATGTGGAAGGGATGCGCTATGCAGCTATTGCACACAGCGGTGTCTTTGGCGCTAATGTCGCCACTATTGATAACTTAGCTGAAATTACCTCGATGCGGGGTGTGCTGGGTGTTGAAAATATGGGGCTATCCGTTGCTGTTATCGCTAATAATCCTTGGCGAGCAGAGCAAGCGATAAAAGCCTTAAAAATTACGGCAGCATCCCATAAAAATAGTGATTTAAGTTCAGCAAGTATTGAAAACTTTCAACGTGAGAGTTTACAAGGAGAATTAAGTGATGCCCACAATATTGGCGATGTAGCGTCTGTGTTAGGCGGTAGCGGTGAAACAGTTGAAGCTGAATTTTGGGTGCCTTATTTAGCACATGCTACTATGGAACCGATGAATGCGAGCGCTTGGCTAGAAGGCGATAAGCTTCATGTTGCTGCGGGTGTGCAAAATCCACTTTACGCTCGTGTTCATGCGGCAAAAGTCGCTAATATGGACGTAGAAGATGTTGTTTTTCATGCTCATTCAATGGGAGGAGGCTTTGGTCGTCGTGTCGGTTTTAGCATGAGTGAAGACAATCCAATAATGTGGATTGATGAAGTCGTCACTTTAGTAAAAAAATACAAGTTTCCTATTAAACTCACTTGGTCACGTGAGGCAGACACGAGACAAGATGTTTATCGACCGGCAGTTCTGGCAAAATTTTCAGCACAGCTTGACGAAAACGCTAAACCACGTTACTGGCTATCGGCAAGCTATGGCAGCGAAGGTGGTGCGCCAGCCTCTATGCCACCTTATAATGTTGATAATATTAAGGTGCAGTTTGCTAATCATCCTTCTCCTGTGCCTATTGGTTTTTGGCGTAGTGTCGAAAATAGCCAACATGCATTTTTCAACGAGAGTTTCATTGATATATTGGCTGAAAAAGCACAGGTTGACCCCATTAAATATCGATTAGCATTGCTCGATAATAACGACGATCATGCAAAATGCTTAAAGGAAGTGGCGCAGCTGTGTAATTGGCAATACGGTGTTAGCTCTGACGGTAAAGCGATGGGCGTTGCGGTACAAAAAAGTTTTGGCACTATGGTTGCTACCGTTGCTGAAGTTTCACTGCAAAATAACCAAGCGCGTGTTCATCGTGTTTGGATAGTGACTGACAGTGGCGTGGTGGTCAACCCAGACTCAGCAATCGCTCAAGTTGAAGGTGGTGTGCTCTTTGGACTAACGGCGGCACTTTATGGGCGTTGTGATATTGAAAGTGGTGGTGTTAAACAAAGCAATTTTCATGATTACCCTATTATTAAAATGGCTGAAGCGCCGATTGTTCAGGTGAAATTGCTTGAAAGTACTAATGAACCCGGTGGTTTGGGTGAGGTTGGCGTACCGACTATTGCCCCAGCAGTTGCAAATGCATTGGCGGTCTTAGGTAAAAGACCAATGCGTTTACCGATTAATGCTTAATATGATAGCCAAAGTATAATGACCTTAATTAAAAACCAGCCTTGTGGCTGGTTTTTAATTAAGAATGGCGCTTAGCAAAAATACTTAACAGAAGAACATTAATAATAAGTGTCTGTGCTTAGTTTATTTAAGGATAAACTCACGCTTAATAATATCTGAGCTCTCGCACCTTGCCCCAAAATACCCGATAAGAAAAGGCGGTATAACTAAATATAACCGGTACCACAATGAAGGTTCCCCATAAGAGAAAACTCAAAGATTCAGGTGCTGCGGCTGTTTCCCAAATAGTCAGCTTGTTAGGCACTATGTACGGAAAAAAACTAAAGGCTAAACCAAAAAAACATAGAGTGAAGATAATCACTGCCGCGACAAAAGGTCGCCAACAGCCTTTGTCATTTATTTTAGGTAGTCGCTTTAGTTGTATTAAGCTAAAAATAAATAACGCAAAGCAAATAGCGGGTAAGGTTAATATCAATAAAGTGTTTGGCCAAGCAAACCATTTTTCATAGACACCTGGGTTAATTAATGGATTAACAAAGGAGACAGCTATAATACCAAGGAAACAAATTAGTCCTGATTTTTTTGCCCAAGCTACCGCTTGTATTTGTAGTTCACCTTCAGTTTTCATAATTAACCAACAAGCACCTATATAGCTATAAGCGGCCGCAACACCAAAGGCACTCAGTAAACTAAAACAATAAGCGGCTACAGTGCTTTCAAAGCCCATAACATACATACCTAACATGTAACCTTGGCTTAAAGCAGCGAGTAACGAGCCTATTTTAAAGACTTTATTCCACGTAGGCTTATGACCAAAGGCCGCCTTAGCACGAAAATCAAAAGCTACACCACGAAGCACTAAACTAATTAATAATACCGCGGTGGGTAAATAGAGCTCTTTAAATATATAACTGTGCGCCGCAGGAAAGGCTATCAACAATAAACCAATCGCTAAGACTAGCCAAGTTTCGTTAGCGTCCCAAAAAGGGCCTATTGAAGCTATCATCGTATCTGCATTATCTGTTTGATCGAGCGGTAGCATAATGCCAACACCTAAATCGTAGCCATCTAAAATGGCATAAAGTAAGATTGAAAGACCCATTAATGAGACAAAAATTAGCGCTAAGGTATTTTCTTCAAACATAACTTATCCCTCGATTGATTTACTAGGTGTGTGAATAACAGGTTTTACTTGTTCATCGATACTGAATTCTTCAAGTTCAATCGCTCGTCCTGCCATCGTAAATAGGGTGTGTAGGTAGGCAACCATAATGACAACATATAAAGTCAAATAAAGTGTAAGTGTAATTCCTACATTTGCTGGTGCTATATCTGTCGCTGCATCTTTTACCGTTAAAATCCCTGTCACTAGCCAAGGTTGTCGGCCAATCTCAGTGACATACCAGCCCGCTAATGTGGCGACCCAACCCGAGAAGCTCATCGCAACCAGTACTTTTAATAGCCAAGGGGGCAATTGTTTTTTACGCCACAATTGAAAACGACTAAACCAAGCGACAATAAACATGAAGAGACCTAAAGCCACCATGATTCTAAAAGCAAAGAACACCGGCGCAACAGGGGGATGGTTACCTTCAAATTCGTTTAGCCCCTTTATTTCGCCATCAAAATCGTGTGTCAAAATAAAGCTGGCCATTTTAGGAACGGCTATTTCAAAATGATTGGTTTTTTGCTCTTCATCAGGAAGTGCAAATAACAACAGCGGTGCTCCTTTTTCGGTATGCCAAATACCTTCCATGGCAGCAATTTTTTGTGGTTGATGTTCTAAGGTATTTAACCCATGCATATCACCTAACAATATCTGTACTGGTGCCAGCACCGCAGCGACTGTTAACGCTATTTTTAGCGTTAATTGTGGCGCTTTTTTGTTATCACCCTTGAGTAGGCGATAGGCACTTATACCCGCAACTAAAAATGCTGCCGTTAAACCAGAGGCAACCAGCATATGAGACAATTTGTAAGGGAATGATGGGTTGAAAATAATAGCAAACCAGTCAACGGGGAATGCGACACCATCGCGCATCTCATGACCTTGAGGCGTTTGCATCCAAGAGTTAAGTGCTAGGATCCAAAATGACGATAAACTGGTACCAAAAGCGACAATTAACGTTGATAATGTATGTACTCGAGCCGAAACTCGATTCATACCAAATAACATAATGCCTAAAAAACCAGCCTCTAGAAAGAAAGCAGTGAGTACTTCATAACCCAATAATGGTCCCGCTATATTACCGACTGTTTCCATAAATTTTGGCCAGTTAGTGCCAAATTGAAACGACATAGTAATACCGGTAACCACACCTATTGCGAAGGTAAGGGCAAAAATTTTGACCCAAAAACGGTAGGCCCGCATCCAGATAGGATCATTGGTTTGGTCAAAGCGTAATTTGAAATAAAACAAAAACCAGCTCAGTGCGATGGTTATTGTTGGAAACAGGATATGAAAGCTAATATTAGCGGCAAACTGGATGCGTGAAAGCATTAAGGTTTCTAACATGATTTACTCCATAAACCCTAGAAAACACGAGTATCATCAACGGGTTTAACGTTTAAAGTGACAATTTTTTATAACATTAATGTGCTAGCTTTAAAAAAGTCAAAGTGACAATTTAGTTTTTATTTAAAAGTTTATCTTTTATATCAATAACTTTACTGACACCGGCACCAAGTTTCATTAATGTATTAAGTTTTTCTGGGCTCATGCTTTGTAGTTCTGCCGCCCAATGGGTAATCGTTTCAAGTAGGTCATGCATCTCATGCATTTTTTGCTGTGCATATTGTTCTTGAGGGTTAGCGGGTTCATCTAAAAGATTATCGCGTAATAGTGACAGGGTAGGGTCAACCTCACGTTTGCGACGTTCTTCAAAGACACGTATTGCCATTTCCCAAATAGACCCAGCCGGTGAGTAATATTCTTTGCGATCTTTGGGTTTATGTTGTACTTGAACTAAGCGCCAAGACTGTAATTCTTTAATACCCATACTGACATTACCGCGAGAAATGTTGAGGGCTTCTGATATTTGTAGCGCAGTGAGTGAATCATTGTGAATAATTAATAAACCATACATTTGACCTACGGTGCGGTTAAAGCCCCAGCGACTGCCCATTTCACCACAGTGCATAACGAACGATTCGATTTTAGCTGTCATAATCATAATTAAGTCTTCTGAACTTTCAGTAATTTCTGAAAGTTTAAACCTTTGTTGATTTAGATCAAGTGTTATTTTGAATATTATGGCTTTTTTTTGATTATTGAGTGAGGTACTCAGCTCGTGATAAAGCAAGGTGTTGTTAAGTGAGGTACCGACAGAAAAATGGGGAAAGTATCAATAAAAACTAGCTTTGGTAGCGACAGACATTTATGAATAAATGCGGCGCAAAAGCACCGCAGTTATTAACTTTTATGGCGATGTGGTTTTAATTGCTTATTTATACTTAGCTTGTAAGTAATCAAATACGGCGCGAATACCAAAAGCTTCACCGCCAAGGGGGCGCCCTGGTAAAGCTCTGATATTAAATGCCATCACGTCAAAGTGAACCCAATCAGTCTCTTTTTTAACAAACTCTTGTAGATATAATGCCGCGGTAATTGCACCACCAAAGGGTATTGCGGCGCAATTGGTCATATCAGCAATAGAGCTTTTCAGTAAATCACCGTATGGGCTATAAAGGGGCATACGCCAGACCGGATCGCTAATTTTGCTGCCCGCTTGGGTAATACCTGCAGCAACTTCATCGCTTGTTGAGAAAAATCCTGGTAATTCTGTGCCTAAAGCAACACGCATTGCGCCAGTTAGGGTTGCAAAATCAATAATTAAATCAGGCTGTTCGGTGTCAGCTTCTGTTAGAGCATCACACAATACTAAGCGACCTTCTGCATCAGTGTTGTGAATTTCAACGGTAATACCTGCGCGTGTAGTAATAACATCACCAGGTCTTATGGCATTGCTCGACACGGCATTTTCTACCGCAGGAATGAGTACTCGTAGATTAATTGGTAGGTTATGCGACATAATTAGTTGAGCTAATCCGAGGACATGTGCAGATCCGCCCATATCTTTTTTCATATTACGCATACCAGCAGCGGGTTTTAAGTCGAGACCTCCACTGTCAAAGCAAACGCCTTTACCCACTAACGTTACTTTTGGGTGATGGCTATTACCCCAAGTTAAGTCAATTAAACGAGGTGCATGCGCACTCGCGCGACCAACGGCATGTATGGTTGGGTAATTTTGTTCGACCAGCTCATCACCAATAATTTGCTGAACTTGGCCGTGATACCTATTAGCCAAGTTTTGCGCACAGTCACCAAGATCTATTGGCATCATATCAGCTGCTGGCGTATTGACTAAGTCACGTACTAAAGTCGTTGCCTCGGCATATTTAATGGCACTGTCGACTATGGTCTGATTATTAACGGCTAAGCAGGGAAGCGGGTCATTATTTTTGTTTTTTGTTACATAACGATCGAATTTATAGGCGCCCATTAGCCATGAAAAACAGATGGCTTGTTGCTGTTCATCTTTCGCATGTAACAAATACTGACCAGGAGGAAGTTGCTTAATTAATTCGCCACAGGCAAAGAAGTGATTGGCATCTTCAACAACAAATACTGCTAGCGACAACTCCCCTTGAGTATTAGGTAATAACGCTAAACCTTCAGCTTTATAATTAGTATTGGCTAACCATGCTTGGTTTTGCTGAGTTTGCTCGCTTAACCAGTCGTTATAGTTATTTTTGTTGATGATAAAAAGTGATGTACCTTTATCGTCGGCACGTAGTAACTGATTCATGAATTTCCTTAGGACGAATTGATTGGTTTTTATGTCTTGCTAGATTGTAACCTAAGCAAGATTAAGTTGAAGTGCTATCGGATGTTTCTGGCCTAATTATAAAGTAATTATTGCGAGCATAGATGTTTGTAAGTGAAATACCCACCGAACCCTTCTGCTTTCAAGGAGAAGAGCGTAGTTTTTGGGAAGGTCAACCAGCCTATGCATCGATGCCACCGTTCTTTCATGCAGAAAAAATTAATGAGCCAATGTTGATGCTCCACGGTAAAGAAGATCCAAATTCAGGTACTTTTCCAATGCAATCAGAACGAATGTTTGCTGCTCTAAAAGGACTTGGCGGTAATGCTCGCTTGGTGATGCTACCACATGAGCAACACGGTTATCGAGCCAGAGAGTCGTTGCTCCATATGCTGTGGGAACAATATTAATGGTTAGATATACATGTGAAAAACCCCACTAATAGCGCTACCCCTGAATAAAATTTATCAGGCGCTTTACCTATCAAATAATCGTTTAAGTAAAAGCCATGTCAACTGCTTATCAGTGAGCATGGCGAATTACTCACCGCAAAATAATGATATTTTAAATTTCAGCAAATCAATAATAAGTTAGCGAATAAGGTTATGTTCATTATGAAAATCTATATAACATAAACTAATGGCGCTCTATTGTTGTTTAATTTATAGGCTGCACCTATAGTTGGTTATTGAACTTAAATGGATTCAATTTGACTTAGCTAGGATAGCGCCTTTCCTTTTTTACTCGGCTGAATCTTCACGTTCGTAAAGTCTATTTAATTTAACATTGACGTCGATATTTGGAGAAAAAAATGAGCGATAAACCCGTCTTAATTTTAATGCATGGCATTGGAATGCACACCTCTGACTCTTTTAAAGAAGACGTTGTTGAGTCAATTAACAATGCATTGGAAAGGTATCCAAGTTATAAAAAACTAAAAATTGAAAATGAATTGATCATTCATAGTATTAGTTATGACCATCTATTTGAGAAGATCCGTAAGGAAATTTCAAGCAGCAGTAAAACAGTTGAACACTTCATTAAAACTCAGCTGGCGGGTGTTGATACGCCTGACTTAATGAATAAATTGATAGGTATTGATGCCAATCTGGGGAGTGATACCTTTGAAAATACTCATGCCTTAGATGTTATCCTATATTTGTCTATATTTGGTGAAAGCGTTAGGGGCTTTGTTATCAAAGAGTTAGTGAGTATATTTGGCCAACACAGTGCAGGTACGACTTATCATTTTTTAACGCATTCTCTTGGCACGTCAGTAATGCATGACTCATTAAATAAACTCTTTCCTGATGAAAAACCGCTCGGTCAACCGCAAATATCTACCTATTGGAGTTTCGCTAATGTTAGCGATTTAGTCACGTGGGCTTCTGGTTTAACTTCACCTTATCAATCTATTGTTAAACCTGGTGTTGGCGGAATAATGAATGAATTTTATAATATCTATCATGAGTGCGACCCTATTGCTTTTGATTTATTTAGACGCTTCGATCCTAAAAATAATGGTAGTTGGATAAGTGAATCAGCGTTTGATAATGCATATCGAAAAATTGTTACTAAAGAATTTAGTCGCAAGAATACCCATTCAATTAAAGGGTACATTGAAGATCCAAAAGTATCTTATCCTTTACTTTATACATTTTTAGATGACTTCGACCCCAGCTCTACTGAGCAAACACAAGCTAATAAGGCATTTAAACATTATCAAGGAGAGCTAAATAAAATTAAAAATTATCAACAAACAGGCGGCTTTACTGCTGACATTAAGGGATTAGTGGCAGCTATCACCGGTTTTATTAGATATTTCAAGGAGGATAAACAATGAAATATTTATTGGCGGCTATTTTACTTGCCTTGATATCTTTATCTTCTTTATCTTCTTTTTCTGAAGAGCTTATTTGTCAAAAACACGACGCTACAAAAGGGAAGGTTTTTATTAATATGTATGAGGGTGTTGATGATATTTCTCTGAAAATATGTAATAAACTTCTTGATGGCTCAGAAGTCGATCAAGCGATGAATGCTTGGTTTATTAATTGGAAGGAAAAACTTTCCTTGCATGTTAAACCGCTAGAAAAAATGGGTGTCGACAGCGATTTTATCATCAACAATGCTTATCAATCGTTAACCACATTGTCGTACCCTAAAAATATTAATGCCTCAAAAAGCACTAAGACAGGAAAATATCATCTAAAGTATAACAATGAAGAAATTGCAGTTTTAGATAATGCTGACTGTAAGGGGTATGGCCCAAAAAACTGTAAGATCCTCTTTGATAATTTGCATAAGGCAATTGTTGCTCCTTTTGAATCTTCTTATAAATATGCCAATTCAAAAGCAGGTATGAATATAGCTTTAAAGAACACTGCATGGTCAAATTATTTTGAAAATTCGCGTTCACAAACGTTTATAGATTTAGCCATTAATACTTGGTATTACCAAGATAAATTAAAAGAAAACCGTTTAGTTCCACCCCCCAATAAACAGTACTTTGCCTTACATCCTTCTATTATTATGCATTACAGTGTCGATGCTGAACATGGCGAACAGATGAAAGAAGCACTTGCTATAGAATGGGCGGGGATTAATTACTGGCAGTTAAAGATACCTTTGGGACTTTCAGTCGTCTCTACCTATGCAGATAGAGTTTCAGTTAAGTCGGTATCTCACGGGGTTATGTTTCACATAAACAATACTTATTCTTTTGGTTTAACGACTAACAGCGAGCAGCAGCATGGTGTTTTTGTTACTTTAGATTTACTGAAATTATTCGAAGATAAAAAGTCTAACTATAAAAACTATCTTAACAACATAAAAGATCTGTAAATTTTAGCCTAGATATTAACGACTTCTATTGGTAATGAAGTCGTTAGTAATATTTAGGATTAACTTATTATTAATAAGGCTGGAGATCAGATAATTTAGCAAAGTAAGTATAACACCCAGGCCGAAAACCCAACTAGATCTACTACTCAAGGCTGAAAGAGAGTCTGCATATTTAAAATGTTCTAATTTAAAATAGACTCGTGTCGCAGCCATAAGAAAGAACACAACACCAAGAAATGGACCTAAACGTTTAAACCAGGAAGACACGCTTTATCCTTAGTGCATTCATAAAGATAGCATGATAGTTTATTACATATTCGCTAACTTAAGCATAGATTAAGGTAGGGAATATCTAATACAAATAACGCTAGCTTTTAATGGTGTTGGCTCATTATAGTTTAAGGATCAGCGAATAAAATGTTAATCAGGCCTTGGTGGCGAAAACCGACCATTTCTTCAGACCCCATTGTTATAATCGGTGGTGGTGCAGGAGGTTTAGAGCTTGCCACTAAACTCGGCAAGTATTTTCGAAAAACCAAACAAAAAGTTATTTTAATCGACCAAAATAGAAAACATGTTTGGAAACCACTTTTACATGAAGTCGCTTCAGGCTCACTTGACGCAGATATAGATTGTGTTGATTATTTATCCCATGGTGCGCGTAATGGTTTTTTGTTTCAGCTAGGTGTAGTTGATGGACTCAACCGAGAATCGAAGCATGTACTTTTAAAACAATTAAATGATCAAGACGGTGCTTTAATATTTCCTGCTCGCCAGGTTAAATACTCATTATTGGTATTTGCGTTAGGGTCTGTAACGAATGACTTTAATACGCTGGGAGCAAAGGAGTACTGTACATTTCTTGATACTTGTGAAAATGCAGAGCGATTCCATACTGAGTTACTTAATGCTTTTTTACGACTTAAAGGGGACGATACGCGCAGCAGTCTCAATATTGCCATTATTGGTGGTGGTGCTACAGGCGTAGAGCTTGCTGCAGAAATAGTAAAAACCTCTGAATTACTGAGAAATTATGGATATGACCATTTATCAAAAAAGAGTCTAGATATTCACATTGTAGAAGCAGGGCCTCGGATCCTTGCTGCACTTCCTGAACGTATAGCGCAAAGTGCACAACAAGAACTAGAGGCGCTTGGTATCACCGTAAATACTAACACCGCGGTTACTGAAGTTACGCCCAACAGTGTAATAACAAAAGATGGCCGTGAAATCGCTAGCAGCATTACTGTTTGGGCGGGGGGCATAAAGGGACCTGATTTTATGCAAGCTATTGGCGGTTTGGAAAGCGCAAAGAACAATCAATTACTGGTTAATCCATTCCTGCAAACTCCCTTAGACACCGATATATTTGCCCTTGGCGACTGCGCCTCATGCACGACATTAAAAGGGATAAAAGTTCCCCCTAGGGCGCAAGCAGCGCATCAAATGGCATCGACTGTCTTTACCAATATTATTGCTAAATTAGCATTGAAACCCTTAGTCGCTTATGAATATATCGATTATGGTTCCTTGGTGTCATTATCATCTTATACGGCAGTAGGCAGCCTAATGGGAAACATTAATCAACGCAGTATGTTCATCGAAGGTAAGTTGGCAAGACTGGTTTATATTGGGTTATACCGCATGCACCAAGTGACACTTTTTGGTGTGCTTAAAACCTTACTCATAGTCCTTGTTGGTAGGGTTAATAGAGCGTTAAGGCCTAACCTGAAATTACATTAACTGGTGGGTGGTGAAGATGATTGATAAAGATTTTCAGTCTCTATAGGCTTTACACCTATTTATTACCGCCATACATCAAAAAAATAATATTATCCCATTGATCAATGGGGTTAAATAAGCAGATTAGAAATATAGTAGGATATTTAAAAAATGACTTCAGCTCAAAAATTTTACTGGCAAGTTTTAACCCTAGGTAACATCAGTAGCTTTATCTTACTTTATACTATTGCTGGTTGGTTCCCTGGTTTTTTGGTGTTTTTTACCCTGACCTATTCAATAGTAGGTGCATATGATCTTACCCTAAGTAAACATACCTTAAATAGACTGTATCCTGTTCTTGCTTACTTTCGTTACTTCTTTGAATCAATACGAACAGAAGTTCAACAGTATTTTATTGCAAATAACACCGAAGAAATGCCTTTTAATCGCGAACAAAGAGATCTGGTTTATCGACGTGCAAAGTCGGTAACAGACACCATTCCCTTTGGCACTCAACGAGATTTAATGCAAACTAACTATCAAAGTATATGGCACTCGCTAGCACCAAAAACAATAAAGGATGAATCTAAGCACGTTTCAGTTGGCGGGCGACAATGTTCAAAACCCTATAAAGCGTCAAGATTAAATATATCAGCAATGAGTTATGGCTCTTTAAGTGCAGAAGCTATTGAAGCAATGAATCTAGGCGCAGGTGCAGGTGGCTTTTATCATAATACTGGCGAAGGTGGTGTTAGCCCTTATCATTTAAAGCATGGTGGAGACTTGGTTTGGCAAATAGGTACGGGGCTTTTTGGCTGTCGAAATGAATATGGCCGTTTCAATCCTGTGATGTTTGCTAAAACGGCTCAATTAGCACAAGTAAAAATGATTGAAATAAAGTTGTCGCAGGGTGCTAAGCCTGGTCATGGTGGCGTACTTCCTAAAGCTAAGATAACAGATGAAATCGCGCAGATCAGAGGTGTTAGTAAAGAAGAAGATTGTGTTTCTCCGGCGATTAACCCTGAATGCAATAGCCCATTTGAATTACTGTCATTTGTTAGCCAACTTAGAGAGTTAAGTGGTGGCAAGCCCATTGGTATCAAACTTTGTGTTGGTAACCCCGCTGAATTTTTATGTCTTGGCAAAGCCATGTTGGAAAGTAACATATACCTTGATTTTATTACGGTTGATGGCGCAGAAGGAGGCACAGGCGCTGCACCCGTGGAATTTAGTAACAGACTTGGTATGACCTGCTTGGAAGGAACCTATTTTGTTCATCAGGCACTTGTTGGATTAGGACTACGTAAACAGATACGGGTGATTTCAGCCGGTAAAACAGCTTCGGGTTTTGACATGCTTAATAAGGTTGCCTTTGGTGCTGATATTGTTAACGCGGCCCGAACATTTATGATGTCATTGGGCTGTATTCAATCTAGGCAATGTGACACCAATATGTGCCCAACGGGGGTCGCCACACAAGATAAAAATCGCTCTAAAGCCATCGATATAGAAGTAAAAGGCAAACGTGTAACCTCATTTCATCATCACACCCTAAATAGCTTCTTTGAATTATTGGGAAGCATGGGACTAGATGATGTCTCGCAGTTAACTTACAACATGATAAAACGTAGAACACCAAACGGCATGTTAGAATCTAATACCCACACAGTACCTGAACTGACTGAGAGTCAGTTAACGCAAGAAAATATTACTGGGATGTGGTTAACATGGTGGAATCAAGCCTCTAGCGATACTTTTTATGTTAATGATATTGCGCCTTTGGTACCACCTGAATTAGCCGTTAAGCAAATTTCTTAATGATTACTTGAGCGTTGCGCAATACTATTTTATTGTTATCTCTGAGGTTGAGAACCGTTTAATTATCAATGAATATTGACCATTAAAGCTCTAATATCGTGGTTCATATTATGAGCCACGATATTAGGATAGAACGTCTGCTTCATTAATAAAATAGACGGTCGTATTGATAATTACCTTAATATTTTTAATGGTTAAAAGCGGCCAAAAGACTTTTAGTATTGATAAGTCAAAAGTAGCGGGGCACTAACGACCTACTTTACCTTTAACAAGTGGCTTAAAAGAAAGCACACTATATTGCCCTTGGCTGTCATCTTTACCATTGTTGAGTATTGGCGAACGGTGAAGTTTATTAACGGTAACGTAAATTTTATCATCGTCTCCGTAACTAAAACCATCAGGCCACACAAGACGTTCATCTTTAAATAACACTTGGTAATCGCCACTAGGTTTAACCACACCAATAGCGCCGTTAGTAATATCGGTGACATATATATTGCCGCCACCATCGACAATAATACCATCAGAAATAGGCTTAGTACCGTAGTGCTGTACTTTTTCCTCTAGCTCTTTACTTGATAGACTTTCATTTATAATTGCGCTTGTGGCAACACGATATACCGATGTGCCCGACATGGAGCCAAAGTATAACCAGTCTTCATTGGGCTCAAGAGTGATTGGGTTTACACCCAAACGCGCAGCTTGCCCGCCAATTTTCATTGTGCGACCCTCAATAACTATGTCGATGTTTTCAGCACGAGTATAATGGCTGTCTTGCAGTATTCTTCGTGCGGCACCTGTTTTAAGGTTAACAGCAATAATTGCGGCTTGACTACCTTGTGCCGTGTCAGCAATATAAATATAGCCATTTTTGTTATCAACGGCTAAGTCGTTTAGAAACGACGTGTCTGTAATCGTTGGCTTTGCTAAATAAATAATTTTATCAAGCTGCTCACTTTTAGTATCCCAACCCACTAATCGCCCCGCATGATCAGGACCCGACGTATCTAGCATCCATAACACACCCTCGGCTGATACATTAATACCCAGAACACCGTAAAAACCTTTACCATTATTGTAAGCATATGCCCATTCTTCATTAGGATAAGGTTTTGTGGTGCCGTCTGGCATAAGCTCCATGATCTTTTGCTTTTGTCCATAAAATCCATGTATCGACAAAAACTTTCTTCCCGATGGCGTAATAGCAATGTTACCCGGTGGATGTTGTGCATCGAATGTAGCGACTGTGTGAAGCTCACTGTTATTGGCTAATGTCGTCGCTGTAGTGAGTAATGCTATGCTATAAGCTATTACTGAAAGTAATTTTTTCATTTTTATACCTATTATTAAGTTATTAAGTTATTAATAATTATACTTAATCGTCTTAGAGAGTCTCTTACATTTCTAGGACTGCTTTTAAAAACCTTCTAAAACAATTTTTCCAATCGATTGTCCTGATTCAAGTATTTTATGGGCCGCTCTTAGGTTTTTAGCGTTAATGGTTCCTAAGTTTTTACCGACCGTAGTTTGGATATATCCTTGGTCAATCAAGTCTGCAATTTTGTTAAGTAAGCGATGTTGCTCATTGATATCTGTTGTTTTGAACATTGAACGTGTAAACATAAACTCCCAGTGCAGGGATAAACTTTTAAATTTAAGTTTACTGATATCAAGCGACTTAGGATCGTCAATTAAGGCTATCTTTCCCATTGGAGCTAACAGTTCAACAAAGCTATCTAAATAGGAGTCAGTATGCGTTAAACTAGCAACGTGTGTTACTTGCCCTATAGCTAATTGTTCAATTTGTTCTACTAGTGATTTGGAGTGATCGATAACATAATCTGCCCCCAGTTTTTTTACCCATTTTGCAGAACTATCTCGTGACGCCGTAGCAATGACAGTTGCGCCTGTTAGTGCACTTGCTAACTGAACTAAAATCGAACCGACACCTCCCGCCGCGCCAACAATTAAAATTATATCGTTTGATTTTTTCTTTATCTCAGGATGTTGTTGTTTGATTAATAAGCGTTCAAACAATAATTCCCAAGCAGTAATCGCGGTTAATGGTAATGCAGCGGCTTCGCCATCTGATAAACTTTTTGGCTTATGACCGACGATGCGCTCATCAACTAATTGATATTCCGCGTTACTTCCTTGGCGATTTAAATCTCCGGCATAAAAGACTTTATCCCCAGGTTTAAAGTGGCTCACTGACTCACCTATGGCCACGACTTCACCAACAGCGTCCCAACCAAGCACTTTGTATTCATCGTTCTCTGCTGCAACATTTTGACGGATTTTGTAATCTACAGGGTTAACAGCGATAGACATAACCTGTACTAATAAGTCATGTCCTGAAGCTGTAGGTTGCGATAGTTCGATGTCTATTAATGATTTAGGATTACTGATCGGTAATGATTGTATGTAGCCAACTGCTTTCATGGTTTTTCTCCAAAGCTTTAAAATGGTTAATTACGGGGAGTTAACGTTAATTGTTATGGTGATTATAATGATATGACTTGATCGCTCAAATAGAAACAGCATAATGATAGAATCTTTATCAAATTATTTTTGACAATCATGCTATTAGAAGATCTTAATGTTATCTTAAAAGTTGCCGAATTTCGCAGTATTACTGCAGCGGCAGAGAGTTTAGACATGCATACAGCAACAGCTAGTGCAGCAATAAAAAGGGTTGAACGTGCGCTTGGCGTTGATCTGTTTATACGAACGACTCGAAGCTTAAGGCTCTCTGTTGCAGGTGAAAGGTATATTCCAAATTGTCAGCAAGCATTGCAAATGCTTGACGTAGCTAAGCAAAATGTTAAAGATGATTTAGACATTATTGATGGTGAATTAAGAATTTCTATCCCCTCAGATTTAGGTCGGAATTTAGTATTACCTTGGCTTGATGAATTTATGGAAGAGCACACAGGGATCAGTGTTAAATTACATGTCAGTGATAGCAATATTGATTTCTATAGGGATCCCGTTGATATTGCCTTGCGCTATGGTTCACCAAATGATGCCAACCTTTACGGTTTTAAAATCTGTAATGTACCACGAGTTATTTGTGCAACACCTCAGTACCTAGAAGCGCATGGTATACCCAAGCATCCTAATGATTTGACCACACATAACGGTCTTCTATATAAGTTACATGACATTGTTCATGATGTATGGGAATTCTCTTATAAAAGTGAGTTTATTAAAGTCAAAATGAAAAGTAATCGCGTTTCAAACGATGCTGACCTAGTCAGGCGTTGGTGTGTAAGTGGTAAGGGAATAGCTGTAAAATCTAGTTTAGATATGTCATATGACTTGCTGAGTAACCAACTTGTGACACTATTAACTGGCTTTGTCCCTAAGCCAACAGAATTATGGATTATTTGCCCAAGTAGACAGACCATTACTCCGGCAGTTCGCCTGCTTAGAGAACACTTAAAAATAAAGTGTAACTATGTTCTTACTCAACTTATAAACAAAGGTATTTTAGCTCAAGCGGATGTCTACTAATTGAGCATTCTATTTGATTTAAATGAGCGATTTTATTGATTTGAGGTTTGATGGTAATCCTCAATGCTTTAGAGGCTAGTGACGACAATGTAGTATTCTTGTGTATAAATAGGTGAAATACCAACGGCAGTAATAAGCTTGCAGGAGAGCTTTTTAGCTAAAAATAATTTCCTATGATTGGCAATAACGTCATCCGTCACTCAATTATATTAACATGACTTTAGTGCCTGTTATTGACGTAATGAACTGAAAAGCTTAATGTCTTCTTTGACTACTGAGCTGTCAAGTATGGAATACATTTAACGTAATAAAAAGGACATCGATGAAACATCTTTTATTAACTATATTAACCACTACTTTAATCGTGCTTAGCGCTTGTGGCGGCGGTGCTGATAAAAAAACACCAGAGATTAATATATTGCCACCGGTTGAGGAAGGCTTCACCTTACAAAATATTCGCTTTGATTCAAGAGATTATTATGAAGGAGAGCAGGTTACTGTTACAGAAGGTACTCGCTTTGAAGTTCAGTGGGTATCACCGACTTCTGCAGCCTACAGAATAGATTTATACTTATCGATTAATGGCGACGTATATTCTGACGATAATAAAATAGCCGGGCTTAAATGTGGTAGCGCTTCTTTCTCACTCTGCCCAAACGCAACAGGTGAAGTTCAATGTGTAATTGATGACAACAGCTTATCTTGCTCTTTTGGAAACAAATCTGTAGGAAGCGAGTCTTTTCAAGATAATGACCTATCAAGCTTAAGGTTTATTATAAGAGGTTGTGATGCCCTCAGTAACTGTGATGTAAAAACGTTTAATTTGTCAGTACAAAATAATATGGGTAATTAAAATCAACGTTTATTAAAACCGCTCTCAAAGGTAGATATCAACAGGCAGAAAATAGATGTTTCACCTAATCCAAGCCCACCAATAACTGCCAGCAAGGCTACCATAGATGTCGTTCATCATAAAAAGGCTAATGCTACTTTTGTCTGCTTATCTGACAAACTAGGCATTATAATTAATAATCTCTTAAACAGTTTATAGTACCGACTTAATAGATAACTCGTACGAAGTTGCCTATGATTGTTCACATATCATGAATAAACTCTTATAATACTCTGCGTATGGTTTTTAAGGGTTTTTATGTTTAAAGCAGTGTTAAGAATGTTTATTATAGCAATGATGCTTGTTGCCTTCGTTGGGCAAGCAATTAGCTTTAATACTGCTATGTCTTGTGAAAATTCAGAAAAATCTCTTTCTTTTGACACCAGCGAAAAAGTAAAACATTACGGTTTAAATACAGCTAGTAAAGCTAACCCAAAAGACTGCTGTGGTATCGAATGTTGCGATGTTAATTGTACTTGTATTGTTAATGCATGTTCATCAACTGTATATTTTAATACTGTCGTTCACTCAGCTAAAATAACTATCTTAGCTGAAGCTTTTTATATGCAACAATTTGAGCAGCTTAAATCTATTTCTCCCTTGCTCTATCGGCCTCCTATTTTTACCTCATAAAAACTTAGAATAACAAAGATTGTACAACTCATCACTTTTCAAGTTAATTAGCGCCCTTGTGCTGAATTATTATCAAGTAATACCTGAGGTAAAAATGTTTAAAATATCATTAAAAACGGCAGTAGCCATGCTGTTAATCCCTGCGTTTTCTTACGCGAATGAAAATAACAATGAAGATGAACACGACAAAGAACACCATGAACATAACGATAACAAAATTGAAAAAATTCAAGTAAGCGCTTCTCGTTTAGGTCGTATCGTTACTGAATCGGCAACACGAACCGAAATTATTAATGGGGAAGAAATACAAGAAAAAGCGCTAATGCGTCCAGGGAATATCTCCATGTTAGTGGCTGAAACGGGTGGCGTTAGAGTGCAAACTACCTCGCCTGCGTTAGGAAGTTCCAACATTCGACTGCAAGGAATGTATGGTCGTTACACACAGCTCTTAAGTGATGGTTTACCCTTATACGGTGGTCAAACCGCTTCAATTGGCCTGTTGCAAATTCCACCTACAGACCTTGCAAATGTTGAAATAATTAAAGGGTCTGCTTCTTCTCTTTATGGTGGCTCAGCACTTGGAGGAGTGATTAATCTAATTTCACGCACACCTTCAGATGTTTATGAGGGCGAAGTGTTACTTAATGCTACGTCTAAAAATGGTCAAGATATCACTTCATACTTTGCCGCTCCTTTAACTAGCGCTTTAAGTGCATCGATTACTGCTGGAGTTCATCATCAAGAAGAGCAAGACTTAGATAACGATGGCTGGATTGATTTGGCTGGCTACGAAAGGCACAGTGTCCGACCTCGTTTCTATTGGCAGCAAGATAATGGTGCAAACCTTTACGTTACCTTGGGTGCAATGAAAGAACAAAGAGATGGTGGTACTTTAGGTGACGCTACTTTACCTGATGGTAATAGTTTTCCTCAAACACAGGGTACGCTTAGAACCGATGTTGGTTTCATATATGACCGCCCATTGGGGCAGGTGATGACTATTAATGTCCGTGGCTCGGCAATGAAACAAGACCACGAGCATGAATTTGGTCCTGTTCAAGAGGATGATAGCCATACAAGCAGCCTGATTGAGTCGAGTTTGTCAGGGTATTCTGATAAAGCGGCATGGCTAGTTGGCTTAGCACTACAGTCTGAAAAGTTCGAATCTGATACCTTTTCTGAATTTAATTATTCCTATCAAGTGCCGGGACTATTTTCGCAACTAGATTATGAAGTCAGTGATGATATTTCTATGTCGCTTAGTGCACGTGCTGATTGGCATAATGAATACGGAACACAAGTAAGCCCGCGAATTTCATTATTATACAACCAAGAAAGCTGGTCGGTTAGAGGGGCATATGGGCAAGGTTTTTTCGCACCAAGTCCTTTTATTGAAGATATTGATGAAGCCGGTTTATCTCGACTTGCGCCGCTAGAGAGTCTTGATGAGGAGCGAGCATCTACCGCATCTATAGATTTTAGCTATGTGCTGGGCAGTGTAGAAACTAGCCTAACATTATTTGCGTCAGATATTGATAACGTTACTGAGTTAGCTGTGATTAATAGTGATGATGCTTCAAGAAAGCAAGTTCTTATCGTCAATGCTGCTGGCGAAAGTAACATTAACGGTGCTGAATTATTACTACGCTATCGCTGGCAAGATATTAAATTTACCGGTAGCTATCTATACATAGACGCCACTAAAGAAAGAGATCCGCAATTTGGCCGAGTACCCTTAGCGTTAACCCCTAAACATTCGGCTGGTCTTGTTGTAATGTGGGAAGAACATGGTAGTCATATGGTAGGATTTGAAGCTTACTATACGGGTACACAACAACTTGAAAACAACCCATATCGAGAGCGAAGCAGCCCTTATTGGCACTTAGGGCTGCTGGGTCAAATTACCATCGGACAAGTAAGTTTTTTTGTTAATGCTGAAAACTTGTTAAATGTGCGACAAACAAAGGATGACTCTTTAGTATTACCCGAACAAGCACCTAGCGGTCGATGGACAACCAACATTTGGTCAAGAAACGATGGTTTTACTGTTAATGCTGGTTTACGTTTTAAATTTGGCGGTTAAAACCATACTATATTAGTATAACGATTTGTTGGATTGACCATATTGTATTAAGTGTTTTTAGAGGGGATACCGGCAGTTTTAGCTGTCCCCTGATTCGAATAACGGGTGCTTTGGTGATCTTAAATGAGCTATTAGGGGCTTCTAATGGCTAGCGTTTAGTTCTCATCGTCACCCTAAACCCTAAATAGGGATTAGGGTGCTAAGTTTATCAGTCTCACTCAGCCACAACTGAGATAAAGAATGTAAAACCTCAAGTCTATAATGTAACATTAGTCAGCGTTAACAGGTTACTCGATTAACCCATCAAAAAAATGCTCATAATGAAGATTAACTATTTAGGGATCTTTAGTTTAAATTTTGATTGTTTAACATGAGACTGTCTCTTTGATATTCAGCGCCAGTTAGGCGCTATTTATTTAAATAAGCGATAAGGTTATTGATTGTAATGAAGTTCAATGACTAGTTAACATAAAACTCTATATACTATAATCTAAGAGGATTAGTACCAAGTGGTCAATTTGTATTTAGGATTGTGATGAAAGTTAAGTTGAAGTCTGACGAAAAAATTAAAAAAATTAGCGATAAAGAAATATACCAAGAAATTTTTGATGCAATATTATCGTTTCGTTTACGCCCTGGTACTCGGCTGACTGAAGAAAATTTATCAAAAATATTCAATGTGGGTCGTACAACGATTCGTAGTGCTTTACTGCGACTTTCTCAAGACCATATTATTGAAATTCAACCGAACAAAGGGGCATTTATCGCAAGTCCGACCGTTAAACAAGGTAAAGATATTCTTGAAGCTCGAAAATTAATTGAAGTAGAGATTGTTAAAGATGTCATTAAGCATGCAACGCATAGTGACTTCGACTTATTGAAAAAAATAGTTAAATCAGAAGAAAATAATATCAAACGTGAACATATGGTTGAAGGTATTCAACTCGGTGGCGACTTCCATTTGATGCTGGCGAAGATATCAAAAAACACCACGCTTGAGCGCATTCTGACAACCTTAATACCGCAAACCTCTTTAGTGATTGTACTGTATGAAAACCCTGATGCGCCTAAATGCTCGCATTTTGAACACTTCGAGCTTATCGACGTAATGGAAAAAGGTCAGGTTGAAAAAGCTACAGCACTTATGTATCAACATATTCATAGTATTGAGACGCGTTTAAATTTAGATGAAAAAGAATTTACTAACGATTTAGTTGATATATTTAAAAAACGTTAATGCGTTAACGGTTAGGTCTTTGGTTAAAATATGGCAATAATAAAAATTTCTGATGATGATTTAGTCAATACACAACAAAAAGCTAGGTTATTAAACAAAAATAAAATAATAAAAGCTGCTGAACAAGAATTTAAGAAATATGGCTTTAATGGTGCGTCCATTGCGCGTATTGCTGAAACGGCAATGTTACCCAGAAGTAACATTCATTATTATTTCACGAATAAACTCGCGCTTTATGGTGCGGTGTTAACTAATATTATCAATTTATGGAATCAAGCTTTTGCTGATATAAAGCCCAATGATGACCCAGCAAAAGCAATTGCAAGCTACATAGATGCGAAAATAGAGTATTCAAGAACTAATCCTACTCCTTCAATTATTTTTGCTAGTGAGTTACTGCATGGCGCGCCTTATTTAAGTCAATATTTGAAAACAGATTTTAAACAGTGGATCACTGACAAAGCTAACATCATTCAATCATGGCAAGCGCAAGGTAAGTTAGATGAGCAAATATCAGCTTACCATTTGTTGTTTACTATTTGGGGGGCAACTCAACATTATGCTAATTTTTCAGTTGAGATTGAAGCTGCTTTAGATAGGCCGCTGACCAATAGCGACTTTGATGATGCTAAAAGAACGATAAAACATATCATTTTAAAAGGTTGTGGTATGCAGCTTGTTGAGAAGCGCTAACAATAGATATAACTCTTATAATTTCAATCCCTTCCTGTAGAAAAATCACCAATATTTTTAAAAACATAAAGTCATTGTAATTTTTTGGCTTTGTTTATGGGCAAAAATACTTGTTTGTACTGATGGTTAATTGTAAACAAGATTGTTGACAATGTTGTTTTTGTTTCATATGCTAAGTTGATGTTTAGTAATGAATGTAAATTACACAACACAACACAAGCCTTAAGCTATAGTTAGGTTGGCAAATTAAGCCGCGCTATAAATGCAATATAAATTCTTTAGAAGGGTCAGAAATTTGGAAGCGTATTTGTTCGATGTATTAAATTTTTTAGTGCGAAGTTTTCATATCATTACCGGCATAGCTTGGATCGGCGCATCATTTTATTTTGTTATGCTAGATAATTCATTACATACACCTAAAAATCCTGCAGACACCAAAAATGGTGTTTTTGGTGAGTTATGGGCGGTACACGGTGGTGGTTTTTATCATTCGCAAAAATACATGTTGGGTCCCAAAAACCAACCTTTAGACGATAATCTTCATTGGTCTAAATGGGAAGCATATACAACGTGGATCAGCGGTTTCTTTTTGATGGCTATTGTCTACTGGTATGGCGCTGATATTTACCTTATTGATACAAGTGTTGCTGATATATCGCAAAGCACAGCCATTGCAATTAGCTTAGGCTTTATGTTTGGTGGCTACATTATTTACGATTTCTTATGTAAATCTGCTTTAGCTAAAAACGATTTAGTTTTAGGTGTTGTGATTTTTGCACTTGTCTCTACCGCCGCTTATGCATTAACACACATATTTAGTGGTCGTGGCGCTTTTATGACCTTTGGTGCCATGTTAGGTACTATTATGGCAGCTAGCGTATTCTTTGTTATTATTCCTGGCCAAAAGAAAATGGTCGAAAGGCTCATCGCAGGCGAGAAAGTTGACGCCGCCCCGGGAATAGCAGGCAAACAGCGTTCTGTTCATAACACTTATTTTACCTTACCTGTTGTCTTTGTGATGATAAGTAATCACTATGCCATGACCTATAACCATGAGTATAACTGGTTAATATTAATGGGTATTTCAATGGCAGGTGCCTTAATACGGGTGTTCTTTGTTTCGCGTCACACGCCAGGAAAACCACTAACAGGAGCGTTAGTTACTGCTGTAGTTATTATGGTCGTCGTTATCTGGGCTATGGCGCCTAAGTCAATCGTGGCGAACACTGATTCAACAGCCTCACCAGTAGAATTCTCTCAAGTTCAAGCCATTATTAAACAGCGTTGTTCATCTTGTCATGCAGACAAACCTACACAAGCTGGTTTTGCCGCTGCGCCTAAAGGCTTTATTTATGACACACCTGAACAAATTAAAGCGCAAGCCACTCAAATTTATCAGCAAGCCGTAGTCCTTAAAGCTATGCCTATAGGTAACTTAACCAAAATTACCGACTCAGAGCGGAAGTTAATTGCACTGTGGTATCAACAACGTCAAACAACAAAAGAGTAATGTAACCTTTACTTTATACAACTAAATAATCATGGAATAAAAAGTTACAACAAAACATAAACCGAGAAGATAAATGAACATGATAACCACAGTTATTAGTGCTGCATCTTTTCTATTTCTTGGTTTGAGTTCGGCTACAACACAAGCTGCTACTTTTAATACATTTAAAGTAGCAGGCTTATATGGCACAGGACATAATAAACGAAGCACTGATGGCAATGAAGCAACGTTCACTATTGCAAATGCAACAGGCTTTACGTGGGATGATAGCTATTTTTTGCCGATGTAGCCCATGTCAGTGATGCAAATTCAACAGGTTGTACACATCTCGAGTTTGCTCCTAGCTATCGCCTCTAACAAGTCACCTCCAAGATAATAAAAATGGCAGGTGACTCTGTTTCTAGTGCAAATTTACAGGTTTTTGTAACCCATGAACAACAAGACTTTAATTTTCATGCAGGAATTTGGCACATGGCCTTAATTTTAGAAAAAGACCGACTTTTTTCGTCTTTGATAGGGCCGGTGCTGGCAAACATTGTAATGAACTTACTTTAGAAAACGAAACTATTGAGTTGACATTAGCATGAGTAAAATAGATATGAATAACTACCCTCGAGACATGAAAGGATACGGAGAGCATGCACCTAAGGTTACTTGGCCAAATAAGGCAAAAGTGGCGGTGCAATTTGTGATCAACTATGAAGAAGGAGCCGAGAATTGCATTTTACATGGTGATAATGCCTCGGAAACTTTTCTATCAGAAATCATTGGCGCACAACCGTTTGTTAACGAACGACATATGAACATGGAGTCTTTTTATGAATATGGCAGCCGTGCAGGTTTTTGGCGATTACATCGTTTATTTTCTCAGCGAGGCTTACCTGTAACTGTTTTTGGTGTCGCGATGGCGATGCAACGTAACCCTGAAGCAGTTGAAGCGATGTTAAAAGCAGATTGGGAAATTGCGAGTCATGGATACAGGTGGATAGACTATCAAAATGTACCGATTGAAACCGAGCGTGAACATTTAAAAAAAGCGATAGCTATTCACAAAGAAATGACAGGACAAAAACCTAAAGGTTGGTATCTTGGCCGCATGAGTGAAAATACTCGACAGTTGGTCATGGAAGAAGGCTCTTTTTTATACGATGCTGATAGTTATGCTGATGATTTACCTTATTATGTAAAAGGTAAAGAAAAGCCACATTTAATTGTCCCTTATAGTTTAGATGCCAATGATATGCGTTTTGCTAGTCCGCAAGGTTTTAATTCAGGTGAACAGTTTTATTGTTATTTAAAAGATACTTTTGATACCTTGTATGCTGAAGGGGCTGATGCGCCAAAAATGATGTCTATTGGTTTGCATTGCCGCATTATTGGCCGACCAGGTCGTTTTGCAAGTCTGGTTAAGTTCCTAGATTATATTGGAAAATATAATGATGTCTGGGTGTGTAGGAGACAAGATATTGCAGAGCATTGGTTAGCAAACCATAAAGCAGAATAAGTAGTAAGTAGCTAAAATTATTGCAATAACAAACAATTAGCAAACCATAAAGCAGAATAAGTAGTAAGCAGCTAAAATTATTGCAATGACAAACGATTAGCAAACCATAAAGCAGAATAAGTAGTAGCAAGTACCTAGTGATACTGCAACAACACCAAGAGCCTTAATTGAAAAGGTTTGACTGGTGTTGTTGTTAACAGATTGAGCATAGGGTAAAAATATTACAATGCCCCCCTCAAAAGAAGTAAGTTGAAACAAAGATTACACTAGCAGTAAAACCAAAATATTCTGTTCTTCTAACCGCCAAAAAAGGCATGGTTAACGCACCCAAAATGCCAAGATGAGTTGGAATACGATTTAAAAATGGTGGTTTATCTTGTTGGTCACCTTTATTTGCAAAGTAGTCTGCCACATGGAGCATGATAACGTATTCTCCAACTTCAATTTTGGTGTCGCCAAGTAATCACTCGTTTTTTCATCCGTCAGTATTGATTATCACTGCTAGTAAACGGACGATTAATCTAGATTTTTTATACACATTACTCGCTTTATAGGTCAACTTTTCGATAAATACAGGTGATCTTGAGATGATTATTAAGGTGTTTTATTAAGCATAAATATTGTTTGATGTTAATAGAGTTGACTCAAAGATAGGTTGTCAACAATTATGTATGCAATCTATCGTCTTTATTGACAGGTATTGTGAATTTGTATACATTCATCAGCATTGCAGCTTTAGATAAAGACGCTTATCAGCGCAGACCTCAACAGATAATTAACATAACAATCAAAGTATAATTAAGGAATAAGTGGTTAAGGAAATGACAATATATCAACAGAAAAACTTGCTAAAAGTAGATATTGATTTAGTAAAATTCATAGAAGAAGAGGTTTTACTCGGCTTAAACATCTCTGCTGATAATTTTTGGAAATCCTTATCAACAATCACTCATCAATTAGGGCCTGAGAATAGAGCCTTATTAGTAAAACGCACTCAATTTCAGGAACAACTTGATGATTGGAATCTCGCGCATCAAGATAATTTTGATATTGAGGAATATAAACAATTTCTTTTTGATATAGGCTATTTAAGCCCTGAAGGTGATGACTTTCTTATCACCACAAACAACGTAGATAGTGAAGTAAGCTCACAAGCAGGACCACAACTTGTTGTTCCCGCCGCCAACGCTAGATTTGCATTAAATGCCGCTAATGCTCGCTGGGGAAGTTTATACGATGCCCTTTATGGAACTGATGTCATTAGTGGTGAAGATGGCGCTGAGAAAAAAGCAACGCATAATCCTATTAGAGCAGCAAAAGTAGTCGCTTACGGTCGTGAATTTTTAGATGATCACTTTCCACTCGTCAACGGCTCACATCATCAGTCATGTGCTTATACTATTGACAATAAAAAGCTTTTAGTCACTTTAGTTGATGGTCGTACTTCACTATTAAAAAATACTGAACAATTTATTGGCTTTCAGGGGGATAAGAATAAGCTCAGCTCAGTTTTACTTAACCATCATGATTTACGTGTGGCGATAGAAATAGATGCAAGCTCAGCTATTGGTAAAACAGACGCTGCAGATATAAAAGATATTACTTTAGAATCAGCATTAACCACAATACAAGACTTTGAAGATTCGGTAGTTGCAGTAGACGCCAAAGAAAAAATTCATGTTTATCGTAATTGGTTAGGGCTAATGAAAGGTGACTTAAGTGAAACTATTGATAAAGCCGGTAAAATAACTCAGCGAGTATTAAAAGCTGATAAAATTTATCAGGACCTTAACGGTGGCAACTTGAATTTGCCAGGACGCAGTTTATTATTCTGTCGAAATGTTGGCCACTTAATGACTAACGCTGCAATACTCGATCAAGAGGGCTTCGAAATTCAAGAGGGCATCATGGACGCCATGATAAGCACCTTAATAGCCTTACACGATTTACAAAAAAATAGTATTCACCGTAACTCAAGAAAGGGTAGTGTCTATATTGTAAAGCCTAAAATGCATGGCCCTGATGAAGTGGCTTTTGCTAATAAACTCTTTAATGCTGTTGAAGATGGTTTAAGTCTTGATAGATATACCATTAAAATTGGGGTAATGGACGAAGAACGTCGCACAACAGTCAACCTGAAAGAGTGTATTAGAGCCGTAAAAAATCGCGTTGTATTTATTAATACTGGTTTTTTAGATAGAACGGGCGATGAAATACATACCAGTATGTTACTAGGTCCCATGGTGTTAAAAGGTGATATGAAAGCACAACCCTGGATTAAAGCCTACGAAGATAGGAATGTAGATATAGGTTTAGCCTGCGGTTTTTCCGGTAAAGCACAAATTGGTAAAGGGATGTGGGCTATTCCTGATGAAATGGCTGATATGATGAAAATGAAAATTGCTCATCCTTTATCAGGTGCTAATACGGCATGGGTTCCATCACCAACCGGGGCTACCTTACATGCTATACATTACCATCAAGTGAATGTATTTGAGGTACAGAGTAGGATTGCGCAAAGATCTCGTACTCGTCTAAATGATATATTAACAGTACCCTTATTAAAAAAATCTGAGCAATTGGGTAAAGAGGCGATTGAAAAAGAGCTTAATAACAATGCCCAAGGTCTATTGGGTTACGTAGTTCGTTGGGTTGATTTAGGCATGGGCGCTTCAAAAGTCCCCGACATTAACAATGTTGGCTTAATGGAAGATAGAGCTACATTAAGAATTTCTAGTCAGCACATTTGTAACTGGCTAGCACACGGTATCTTATCTGAGTCTGAAGTGAGGTCTTCCTTAGAAAAAATGGCGGTTATTGTTGATCAACAAAATGCCCATGACCCTTTATATCAGCCAATGTCTGCTAACTTTGCAAGTAGTTTAGCTTTTCAAGCAGCATTAGATCTTGTCTTTAAAGGGAAAACACAGCCCAATGGTTATACCGAGCCTTTACTTCACGCTTACAGGAAAGAATTTAATGAAACCCAAACAACAAGGAAAAACGAAGATGTCAAATAAAAGTACATATTATGCGCCTACAGGTGGATTACCACCACAAACACAATTGATCTCTGATCGCGCTATTTTTACCGAAGCTTACGCAATTATTCCTAAAGGTGTGTTAACCGATATTGTTATCAGTTATTTACCCTTTTGGAATAATATGAGGATGTGGGTGCTGGCTCGTCCATTGAGTGGCTTTTCAGAAACTTTTTCTCAATACATAGTAGAAGTAACACCAAACGGCGGCTCTGAAAAACCAGAACTTGATGAAAATGCTGAAGGTGTACTCTTTATTGTTGAAGGTGAAATGGATGTTACTATCGAAGGGACAAATCACCATATGACATCAGGCGGGTATGCTTATTTGCCTGCAGGTGCTCAATGGACACTTAAAAATAATAGTTTAGAAAATGTAAAGTTCCATTGGATCCGCAAAGCTTATCAAGTCGTTGAAGGCATCGATGCACCAGAAGCTTTTGTAACCAGTGACCATGAAGTTGAAGCTATTGAAATGCCTAATACCGGTGGTGTATGGAAAACCACAAGATTTACTGAGCAATCAGATATGCGCCATGATATGCATGTAAACATTGTAACTTTTGAGCCAGGCGGCGTGATCCCTTTTGACGAAACACATGTGATGGAACATGGATTATATGTTTTAGAAGGTAAAGCTGTTTATCATTTAAACGGTGAATGGGTTGAAGTAGAGGCGGGTGACTTTATGTGGTTACGTGCTTTTTGTCCACAATCTTGCTATGCCGGTGGCCCAGGTCCATTTAGATATTTATTATATAAAGATGTAAATAGACATATGCCATTTATACGTCCGAGAAGTTAATCTCTTCTGTGCTTATAGTTACTCTATACGTACTTTTTAGTAAAATATCGAATGTGATAATAATGTTGGATATTTTACTTTAGCCTCTGGCTAACAAGAGGTTTACCTATTTCTGTTAAAGGTATCCTTGTAGGCGGAATAGGGCTCTTAGCTGCTAACATTTAAAAAAAACTATAAAGCCAGCAAAACATGATGCTAGCTACCAAGAAATGCTTGAGGTATGTCAATTAGTGAAGCTAACTTCATTTATTGATAGCTTATCGTTTGGTATTAATACTTGGCTAGGCTCTAAAAGTGTAGGATTATTAGTTGGCCAAGCACAACGATTACAGATTGCACCGTTGTTGTTACGTCCAGAAAAGGTGCTGATTTTAAACAAGCCAACCAA
Source organism: Colwellia sp. BRX9-1 (assembly GCF_014077195.1). Taxonomy (NCBI): domain Bacteria; kingdom Pseudomonadati; phylum Pseudomonadota; class Gammaproteobacteria; order Alteromonadales; family Colwelliaceae; genus Colwellia; species Colwellia sp. BRX9-1. The sequence continues at coordinate 28,827 of NZ_JACGVM010000021.1, read as the reverse complement.
AGGACTAGATCGAGGCAAAGAAGAAGCGGTAATGATCAATATTCTCGCCCATGTAAGAAAACATAAACAGACGTTACTAGTTGCTACTCGTTGTTACTCATTTTTGCGACGGATTTATATTTTTACATCAGGTTAATTTTATTGAAAGTTATAGGCCAAGTATAAAATTTGATAACACGAATATTTATCATCTAGCCAAAACTTATGTTACCGGCATTACAGAAGTGTATTTAATCGCTCCCCACCTTTTTAACGTCGCCTTACATGCTTTTAACGTTCCCCTTAGGCTCATTGGCTCTAACCAAAACACCCACCGCTAAGGGATATGTTTTGAAAATTACAGCATCTTTTTATACCTTGCTCAAATTACTAATTATATTTCAATATATTAGCTTGCAAATAAACCCATTCGTTTATATGCTTTTATGAGGCAGGTTATTAAAAATAATTGGGTATTTAAATGAGTAAAGTTGTATTAATTGTCGACGATAGTATTGTTTCTCGAATGATGCTTAAAGAAATTGTTAAATCTTATATACCTGGAGTCGACATCATTGAAGCTGGAGGTGGAGAGCAGTGCTTGAGCCAATTAACGGCGGAAAGTAAAATTGATATTGCGATTTTTGACTATAATATGCCTGGTATGACAGGTATTGAATTAATCTTTGCATTAGATAAGCTAATTTCAATTCCTAAGCGCGCTTTGTTAACCGCAAATATCCAAGATGACATAAAACAACAGGCTGAGCAAGCAGGTGTTGTTTTTTTAATTAAACCGATTACCGAAGAACTCATTAGCCATTTTTTAAATAGTTAGGGAAGCATATGAAGGATAATTTATCTCCACTTGAAATTGATGCCCTCACCGAAATATTTAACATCGGTATTGGTAGAGCGGCCAACTCCCTGAATAAAATGGTATCTCAACCGGTTGATTTAACTATCCCAAAAGTCGAAATCGTCTCTAACAAAATAGCCAAATCTAAATTGAATTTTGCTAGTGATACAGAAATCAGTGCTGTAATTCAACGATTTGAAGGTGACTTTAAAGGCCAAGCATTACTTATGTTTAGCAAAGAAAGTGGTTTGCAATTAGTTAGTACTTTACTTGGTAATAAGTTTCCACCCGAGGCTTTGTCTGATCTTGAGCAAGATTCTTTAGTAGAAATAGGCAATGTTATTTTAAATGCTTGTTTTGGAACGGTTATTAACTTTCTTAAATCCTCAATAAAAATTGAAATGCCAGAGTTTATACAAGGGGATATTAATAAAGTTTATGTGTATAGCAGCGAAAATGATTGGTCATTATATATAAAAGTTAAGTTCTCTTTACCCGATGATAATATTGAAGGTTTTATCTCTTTTATTATGGATATTACCTCATTAGAGATTTTTCAAGAATCTGTGAGAAAATTTGTTTTTGGCATTACTAACAAAATTGAAGCTTAGCTCTGCTATGAATAATTTAACAAAAGATATTTTATTTAGTTCTGTGAATGATCTTTCTCTTGGTATTATCATTATTGATGAAAACCATCAGGTAGTTTTTTATAATCAGTGGATAAAAGATCACTCTGTTATAGTCGATGATAAAGGTGTTGGTTGTAAACTTGGTGATATTCTAGAGGGGTTTAACTATTCCCGCTTAAGTGATGCATGCAATGAAGCATTAACGTTAGGATTGCCCACTAAACTCTCTAATACTTTTAATCCTAAACCTTTAGCGTTATTCCATAAAAGCCATGTTGGTGATAACGATTACCGTATACAGCAGCAAATATCGATTAAAAGCATCAATACTTCCCCGAATGAACGCTTATGTGAAATTCTGATCCAAGATGTGTCTAGTTCAGTTAAAAAAGAATTGATGCTGAAAAGTTTAGCCGATGAAAATAAGAAACAACAATTAAAAGCTGAATTAGCCAATCGGACTAAGTCACAGTTTTTGGCTAATATGAGTCATGAAATTAGAACGCCAATGAACGGTGTTTTAGGCATGCTAAATTTATTATCAACGACCAAGCAAAGTCAAGAACAAGCTCATTTTACTCGACTAGCACATTCAAGTGCCGATACCTTGCTTCATATCCTAAACGACATTCTAGATTTTTCAAAAATAGAAGCAGGTAAACTTGAAGTTGAATTGATTACTTTTGACCTTTTAAGAAATTTAGGCGATTTGGTTCAGTCTTTATCGATGAATAGCAAAGATAAAAAATTAGAAATTATTCTTGATGTCACCGATGTTGGTCATCAAATGGTCATCGGTGATCCTGGTAGATTAAGACAAATCATTACTAACTTAGTTGGCAATGCAATAAAGTTTACCCCCACGGGTGAAATTGTTATTAAAGCAAAGACAGTTTTAAATGACAATGGAGATATAAAACTACATATCAGTGTCATAGATACAGGAATAGGTATACCAGCGGATAAATGTTCAATACTTTTTGATGTGTTCACCCAAGTCGATGTATCGACAACACGAGAGTATGGTGGCACAGGTTTAGGCTTGTCTATTGTAAAGCAATTATGTGAATTAATGGGGGGAGGCATTACTGTTAGTAGTGTCTTGGGTCAAGGCAGCGAATTTAGTTTTAATATCCAATTAAAACCTAGCACAGAAGAAGTGCAAACTCAGTTAGGTACTCATTTAAATGGAATTAACATTTTAGTTACTGATGATAATCTTACTCATCTTGCCGTGCTTAGCAAACAACTCGGTCTTTTGGGGGCTGAAGTTATTCAAGCTGACAGTGGTAGTAAGGCATTGGCTATATTGAAGCAATACGATAGCCATTATTTTGCTATGGCTATTATTGATATGCAAATGCCGAGCATGTCAGGTAGTGAGTTAAGCGCTGAGATTAGAAAAATTAAGTCACTTGATAAGCTTAAAATAGTGATGTTAACTTCAATGGATCAGATTGTTAAAGGTCCTTTGTCATCAACGTCAGGATTTTCAGATTATTTATTAAAACCTGTGGTCATTGATGAGTTACTTAATATCTTAGATGATACGCTTAACAAGACACAGATATTAAAAAATACGGCTGGCGTTTCAGCTAGCCTTGGAAGTAATATGTTAGAGAATAAAAGTCAGACCACTAAAGCAAAAATATTGTTAGTTGAAGACAACCGAATTAACCAACAAGTCGCTTTAGGTATATTAAGAAAGTTTGATTATTCTATTGATATTGCAGTCAATGGTGTAAATGCAATTGATATCTTAGAGAAGAAAGATCCAGAACATCCTTATGATCTTATTTTAATGGATTGCCAAATGCCAGAAATGGATGGCTATCAAGCCACTGAACATATAAGAAATAATATGGATAGTGTCTTGTTCTCGACTATCCCTATTATTGCAATGACGGCAAATACTATGAAGGGTGATAAAGAAAAATGCTTAGCATCGGGTATGAATGATTATATTTCTAAACCGATAAACCCTAAACTGTTGGAAGAGAAAATTAGTTACTGGTTGAACAAACTTAATTAATTTTAGTAACCAAGTAGTGATTTTCTTGCTAATAAAACAGAAAAATAAAAGCATGGCCACTTTTTCAATACATTAACTTTTTAAAGTATCGCTAAAATTAATTATCATCGCTCATTACTTATTTTATCTGAGCACTATCAAAAACAACATTAGCAGTAAAACTAAATGTTACTGTTAGTGCGATACAAGAGCTTCACCATGAAGTAAACCAATATATGCCGAGCAACATTGTCTAATAACGTTGCTAACGGTATATATATGATCATATTTGCATTATTGACGCTTGAATTCCTTCACATAATGCAGTGTTTTTTTTGATAAGCGGGCAACTTTAGTCTCTCTAGTCGAAACTGAAGGATAAGTTACTATGGTGATGTCATACAATCATTATTTACACTATTAGTGCTGTTATCGTCATCATTAAACTTCAGGTGACAATTTTACTTCTCGCCTATAACTCTGCACTAGACTATCGCATCAGCTTTAAAATATTGATAAAATACGTATAACTTAGGCGACTAATCCTCAACTTTAACTATTCAATAACGCCCTAGTGAAAGGAGTACATGTAAAGATGTTAGAAATAGCGGTTATATACTTAGTTGCAGCACTTGTTGCAGTGCCAGTGGCAAAGAGACTCGGCTTAGGTTCTGTTTTAGGTTATCTGTTAGCGGGAATTTTAATTAGCCCTAGCTTACTCGGCTTGGTTGGCGATCAAACCAGTGTTATGCATTTTGCAGAGTTTGGTGTTGTGATGATGCTATTTTTAGTTGGCCTAGAATTACAACCGGCCAGACTATGGAAATTGCGTCACTCTATTCTAGGCCTAGGCGGCTTACAAGTTATAGCAACAACCACGCTTATTTTTGCACTTTGTTTTTATCTATTCAGTTTGCCTTGGCAAACATCGTTAGCAATAGGGTTGATGTTGGCATTGTCTTCAACGGCGATTGTTTTGCAGACATTGACAGAGAAGGGTTGGATCAAGCAAGACGCGGGGCAAAATGCTTTTTCGGTACTCCTGTTCCAAGATATTGCGGTAATCCCTATTCTTGCGATATTACCACTCCTTGCCTTTCAAGACTTAAGTGCAGCAAAGTCTTCTGGCCATAGTTTGATTGCTCACTTACCCGTTTACGGTCAAGTGGGGATTTCTCTTGCAGTTATTGCAGCCATTATTTTAGCGGGCAAATACATCTCATCGCCATTATTTCGTTACATTGCTGAAACAAGGTTACGTGAAATTTTTACCATTGCGGCATTACTATTAGTTATTGCCATTGCACTGATTATGGAAAAAATAGGTTTGTCTCCTGCGTTAGGTACATTCTTAGCGGGTGTTGTACTAGCTGAAAGCGAGTTTAGGCATGAATTAGAGGCTGATATTGAACCCTTTAAAGGATTATTGCTTGGTTTATTCTTTATAACCGTAGGTGCTTCGATAGACTTTCCTCTTCTTTTTGATAAAATTACCTTTGTTACGCTAACGGTATTAGCCCTTATAACGATTAAAGCACTGGTTCTTTTTGTGTTGGCACATTTTTTTAAGATGAAAGGCAGCCAAAAGATACTGTTCACTTTAGCTTTAGCTCAAGGTGGTGAATTTGCTTTTGTTTTACTTTCATTAACAAGTAATCTACTTATTACCACACCAGAGCAGACTAAATTAATTACACTTATCGTTGCTATATCAATGCTTTGTGCACCATTGTTATTAATTTTATATGAGAAGGTGTTGGTGAGAAAAACTTCTTCCACACCTGAATTTGATGCTATAAAAGACCTCGAACCCACAAAAAATGTCATTATTGCTGGTTATGGACGTTTTGGCCAAATTATAGGACGTTTATTAACGGCTCAAGGCTACCATTTGTCGATTCTTGATCACAGTGCCAGCCAAATAGACTTACTCAGACGTTTTGGTAATAAAGTTTTTTATGGTGATGCCGCTCGACAAGATTTATTAGCAGCGGCAGGGGCCCAAGATGCAAAAATGCTGGTTATTGCTGTAGACGAGCCCGATAAAACATTAGATATTATTAAATTGGCTCGTAAGCACTATCCACATTTAAAAATTCTTGCACGCGCTATTGACCGACGACACGCTTATCAGATTATGCAGCTTGGGGTGACAAGTCTTAAACGAGAAACTTTTGACTCTGCTGTTAATTTTGGTATTGAAGCATTAGTGTTACTTGGCAACGATCCGGTTGAATCGGCTAGAGCAGGAGAACTTTTTGCTGAGCATGATACTGAGTCAATGACAATTTTGGCTGATAAATGGGGTGATGATAAAAGTTATGGGGTAGCGGTTAAACAACGTAGTGAAGATTTACAACAAGTATTACAAAACGATAAAATTGAGCAAAATAAACTAAAAACTCGTCAAAAAAACAACCAATAAAAGTGCTAATAACTCGATGTTATTAGCACGTTATTAACGTATTTAGCATTTATTTGGGGAATGGTCAGTAGAATAATTAACTTAGCTATTCCCCCAGCGCTACTTATGCATTTTTCTGCCATGCAAATTCTTTGAATGGTGCGTCTGTTGGCGTACTCGCAATGTGATTGGTATAGTTACTGATCACTTTTTGAGACAGGCCTAATATTATTTCTAATATTTGCTGTTCGCCATACCCAGCTTCTTTAAAACTGGCTAATTCTGTATCACTAACGTGTCCGCGATTACGAACAATAATCAAGGTCATATCTTGAAGTGCTTGTAACTTCGCGTTTGGCATTGGTGATTGATTACGCAAAGCCTCAGTAATTGCAGCATCAACTTTCATTGAATGAGCAATAGCCGTGTGTGCTGGTACACAGTAATTACAGCCGTGCTCAACATTTATTGTTTGCCAAACAACAGTTAATTCTTCTGCATCAAATGAGGTATTTGTAAATAGCTCATGAAGTTTTTGATATGCTTCAAGAAGTTGTGGTGAGCTAGCGAGTACACCATGTAAATTTGGTAACATGCCAAAAGCTTTAACTGAGCCTTCTAAAAGTGTCTTACTTGCTTGTGGAGCAGATTCAATCGTATGTATTGTTAAAGTTGTCATTTTACTTTCCTTATCATTAATTTAATTTAATTGATCAGATTAAAAATTCACGGTGAATAAGTACTTCACGTCTATGGTGCTTATTTAAAAAATGTACCGATCGGTATGTCTTGATTTTCGTATTGTACCGATCGGTACATTGAAGTCAATCGTAATTAATGAAATAAATTTTATCTATTTAAAGTTCTAGAGGTTTAGGCCATGTTAAAGAGTAAGCAACGTGTTTATCTATGCTGATTAACGAAAGGGTAATTAAAAGTGAACTGAAAGTCTTGTCGTGCCTTATTGGGGGAAGGTAAAACTTTAAATGCCCAGATAAATAATGGTAAATAACGCATTATTGTTGGTTGTGTATAGCCTTGACATTTCGTTTTTAAAAAGAGTGATCTCTTTAGTTAACGCCGATACCTTTAAGCATACTATCTACAGTATATTCTAGTTGTGATTTAGCTACGCCAGAACGAGCCATAGAGGCAGTGCCTTTTAAAAGCGTATATACGCTTAAACTGTTTGCGTCGGCATTTTTATTTAGCCCTAAAGCGATAGCCTCTAAGTCTTGATTAAAAAAATCGACATATAATTGTTTAGGAATCACTTCAGCATCTTTGAGTATCAATTTTGCTTGCTCAGGAATATCACCACTGACCAGTTCTGATTGACATAAAACTAAGTAGCATCCTTTTGCTTGCTCATCGCTGCACTGCATAGTTACAATTGACATCATATGATTTTTCAAACGATTTTTTAGGGGAATATCAGGTGCAAATAATAACGCCATATGAGGTTTCATTTTAGTATCAATATAGCACTGTGTGGCTTTAACAAATAAGGCTTCTTTGTTACCAAAAGCACTGTACATACTTGGCTTGTTAATCCCCATCTCTTTTGTTAAATCGGTGAGTGATGCGCCAACATAACCTTTTTGCCAAAAAACATTCATCGCAGCATTTAATGCGGTAGTCTCATCGAAGGATCTTCTTTTACCTTTTATCACAATATTAGCCTGTAAATTTAACTCAACTCATTGTACCTAACGGTACAGGCGCATTCAAGTAGCAAAAAATGGATAAGGTTATGGAAAAATTTACAGCAAAAGTGATTAATTTTACGATCGGGTATACTAATTTAAATGTAAAAAGGCTACCTAGGTAACCTTTTTAAAATATTACGCTAACTTTACTTAGTTATTTGAATACGCTCAATTAAGCTTTCATGTTTTGTATCTTTATTCATTGAAAAATCTAATTGAACTAACGCATTTTTTAACGTGTGGTCACTGACAGAGTATTTCCATTGCTTTAATGCCGTTAAGGCTGCTTGGTCAAATACACCGGCAGGCTTTGAATTTACGACCGCTACATTTTCAACCGCACCATTTGTCATTATATCAAACGTTAGTACTACTGAACCTTCTATATTGTCTTTTGCTGCTTGTTCAGGATAGCTAGGATTAACACGCTGAATAGGCTTAAGCTCAACTGACTTTGAGACTTTATCTCCAAGACTTTCCTGTTGGTTTCCTGCGTAACTTAATCCTGAGAGCAGAGTAACGGTGGTAAATATTACGGTAGCCAGTATTAATTTAGAGCTTTTTGGACGAGTTTTTAAATTGTTAATTCGTTCTAACATCATTTTTTTATCTCCATATTTCTTAAATGATAGTTGAGCAAATGCTAATGAAGGTGTCGACTGAGCCGCCACTAACAGCGCTTTACTATAGTTAATCCTGCTCTCTTTTGGTTTGCGCGCCAGAACGAGTTGATCACAGGAGAGTTCTTGATCTTGACGAAACCTAAAATAGCCGAGCCAAGCAAGAGGGTGAAACCAAAACAACGTTAAGCAAGTCAGCGCAATTAGGTTCCAATAAATGTCATTTCGATCAAAATGACAAATTTCATGTTCAAGAATTAGTTTTTGTTGCTCGGTACTGTAAAGCTCAAAAAAATCTTCTGGAATAATAAGTTTTTGCTGTACCAAACCCACCAACATCGGGCTATAAGTACCTGTACTTTGGTAGAGCAATATATTTGGGGGTAACACTAATGGCACCATAGACTTATTAATAGCGGTGAGCTGAAGGTGCTTGTTAAATATATGATAAGTTAACAAGCCATAAGTTATCATGGCAGCCACAATAATTAGCCAAATATAGAGAGCCCAAGACATAGAGAGGCTTTGTTTAAGTTCATCAGTTGGAGTTATCAAGTAACGTTTTATTTCAATTATTTTTGATAGGCTACTCTGCTGCCAAGGGAGTGGTAAACAATATATCACCAGCCCTAAGGGCACTATTAACCATAGTAAATAGGTATTACTAGCGCCTAAATAATGTATTAGCCATTTATGACCAACTAACAATATAGTTAGCAACAATGTTAAGGGCAGTAATAAAGTAAAAAGGTTATCAATCATTGTCTTGCTCCCATTTTGTAATGAGAAGTTTTAATTCATCAATATCTTCTTTCTTCAAATTGTTTTTTTTAGCAAAACCAGCAACTAATGGCGATACTCTTCCTCTGAATAACCGTTCGATAAAACTTTGGCTTTGAACTTCCGTATAAGCATCTCGTTCAAGTAACGGAAAATAAAGATAATGGCGTTCTTGCTTTTCAAAACCTATCGCTTCTTTTTTTACCAGACGATTTATCAGGGTTTTTACTGTTTTATCGTGCCATGGCTTATGTTTATTAAGTTGTTCAATAATGCTATTTGCTGTAGCAGGGTGTTGAGCCCACAAAGCTTCTAAAACTTCAAATTCTGTATTAGTAATTTCAGACATATTTTAATATTACAGTTGTAATCGATGCGTTGATATTACACTTGTAATCACAGCTGTCAAGTATCGAGGTGTTAAAGGTATTTATATATTTACTGGTAACCTGGTTTACATGTTTTAGTAGAGAGTAAAATCCCCTAGATATTTGCTGTATTTTACAGTCACTTTTTCTCGACTGAGATAGATAAATACCTAGAAGTTAAGCAAAGTTGGACGATATCAGCCATGGTAAGTCAATTTATAACACAGAATAAAAATAACTAAAGTGTTGTTGTTTTTAGGCGCTTATTTAACTTAAAGTACTGATTGGTATAAGGTTTGTATAAATAGAACATTGGTACTTATTCTTTGTAGCTAGGGTTGGTTTAAAAAAAGGGTCATGCTAGGTTGTTATATTTATCTGTATAATTTGATAATACCAATGAGTTTTCAGTTGTAACTAGTTATCTAGTAAAAATATTATTACATAATAAAGCTTAGTGAATTTCCTAATGCCAACAATGTCAGAGTTGTTGACGTTAAAATAATAACGTCTAGTTTTCGCTTAGTAGACAAAATTATCATTAATTCTTATATTGCTAACGTCAACAATTTTCATTCTAGGCCAATTACTTTTACTGATATTAGAGGTTTTGAGTTATAGCGTAATTGTTACTGCCGATTTATAAAACCTTACGAGGGTTTTTTATCAATAGAAGTGGTTAACTCGCTGTCTTCAATATCATCTGATTCTTGCAATATTTCAAGCATATCCGATGCAACCTCGGGGAAAGAATCGACAAAGGTACCGGCAATTTCTACTGCATGTTCAGGAATACTTTCAACCATATGGTTAACATAGTTATTGGCAGCATTTTCAATGTTTTCTGAGGTCTGTGCTGAGCCAGCTTGTTCACTGTCGATTAAATTTTGGACATAGGCTTCAGCAACATCACTTGATGATTCAGGTAGCGAATCTGATACCGTAAAGGCAAGCTCTGCTGATTGATCAGGAGCAACATCCGTTAATCGATTATAAAGCTCAGTTGCTGTATTTTCTGAGACCGCGGCGATTCTATCTATCGGTCGCATTGCATCTAAAGAATCTGATAAATTTGTCATGTATTCTTTGGTCATTTCTAGAAGTTCACTGGGGTAGTCTTCTGCCATGTTTTCAGCGGCGAGTTCCATGACATTAATACCGTCGTCAGGCATTGTATTCGCAATAGCAACAATGATATTAGTGAATTGGTCAGGGTACTCAGAGGTTATCCAATCAACTAATTGATTGGCTTTCTCAGGGCAAGCATTTGTTAATGCTTGAGCAATATGAATACTCATTTGTGGTGCTGCCGAGGTTATTGCCGCATAAAGTTTACTAATGTCTATCGCGTCTATGGTACTTAATGCTGCGGCTAAATTTGAGGCGTTTTTGGGGTCTCGAAGCACTAGCGCTTTAACCATGTTAACAGCCGCTGATGGGTTTTTACTTGCAAGGCTAATGGCAACTTCTACTTCTGGCGTTGTTTCAAATTGTGCCTCTGCATATTGTGTACGAGGATCGAGTTCCGATACTACACCGCTGGGTGTTTGCATAACAAAGCTTTCTTGTTCATCAAGCGGTAACGCTTTTCTTAGTTTCATTCGAATACTGATAAACAGTAACAGTGTTATCGCAACGATATTCATAAAACTAAATAAGGCACTGCTACCGAAAGTATCCATTACCATAGAAGCTAGGTAGGGGCCTAAAATGCTGCCCAATGCATAGATTAATAATAACGAACTCATTGCAGATAAAATTTGTTCTTTTAATACTTTATCAAAAGTCTCTGACATACTCATTGGATAAAGGCAGGCAACTAATCCCGTAATCAGCGCTACGGCTAACAAGGTGAGTTTGAACATATCTGAGGAAATAAGAAAAGGCACTAATAAACATAATACAATGAGTGTTGCGACCATACAGAGCATAACTTTTCGACGGTCAAAGTGATCTGATAAGTAGGCGATAGGGAACTGTAAAATGATCGCCCCAGAAATGGCTGTGCCCATAAAGATGGATAAATCTAAGCCGGCAATACCGTTGTTACTGGCAAAAATAGGCAGCATATTAATCAAAGCCGCATAGAGGACTCCACAGTAAAAACAACTAACCACACCTAAAGGAGATAACTTAAAAACAGTCATTAAAGACATTGATTGACTGTCTTCAATTTGTGGACCTTGTTGCTTACTAATAACGATAGGTGTGATAGACAAGCTAAATAAAATGCCGCAGATAACAAATAAAGTAATGTCATCAATAGGAGCGACATTTAATAAAAACTGACCAGAAAATAGTGCCGTCATTATCATCATCTGATTAATTGATAGTATGCGTCCTCTATTTTTTTCTGTGGCGCTGTGGCTTAACCAACTATCAAGTGTGGCATTGGTACAAACAATACAAAAGCCAGTGACAATTCTCATACACGCAAGCATTAATGGTTCTGGATACAGGCCTGAAAGTAAAATAGCGACGGAAGTTAAGCTACCACACATCGCGAATATTCTTATGTGCCCAACACGTTGTAATAACATACGGCTATAATATGCACCCAACAAAAACCCCACAGACAACATCGATAACACTAAACCAATATTGTTCATGCTCATTCCATCGCTCTGCATGCGCACAGGCAATAAAATATTACTGAGTCCATAGCCTAGCATTAACAAGAAGCCACTTATTAATACTAAAATAAAGGGTTTGAGGGTCATTATCACAAGGAATACTCTTATCTATTAGCGGAACGCTTTAACGGTTTGAATGAACGTCATATTATTTAAAATTAAATAATATGACGTTCAACTATAAATTATTGATGTTACTTCAAAGCAACTCACAGACACTTAGTATACCAAGCGCATATTAGGGTTTACAGTGGAATAAGAAAAACAGATGACTAAAGTTAGTCTGTTCGTTCAAAATTCAATCGTTACCTTTTAAATCCCACTGTTATCTCAATATTTAACAGCACTAATGACTTATACACTTCGTTGTAGTAAATGTATCTCAAGGTTAACTTATTAGCCGTATTAATCGATTATTGTTAATATACGCAGTGAATTTCTAACAGAGTGGACTATTTAAGCCAAAAAGTTGATTAACACTTGAAAGCTAGATAAATATCTCAATATGAATGTAACGAGTGGTAATATTTAAGGGGCTAATAACAGCGCCTTTGCTAATTTAATAAAGAAACCCATGAATAAAATACGTGCAAGAATTAATCTAAAAGTTGGATTACACAGTGATATCGACGCAGAAATCGCGACCTTTACAATGTTTGATGAAAACCATGAGCACATAGCGTTAATTTTTCAACAGGCCGATAAAAATCAGCAAGCACCACTAGTTCGTATGCATTCGGAATGTTTAACGGGCGATGTATTCCACTCTTCACGTTGTGATTGCGGTGAGCAGTTAGATGAAACTATCAACTTGATGAAAGAGCAGGGCGGAATTATTCTTTATCTTCGCCAAGAAGGTCGTGGCATTGGTTTATACAATAAATTAGATGCCTACGTATTACAAAGCCAAGGCATGGATACCTATCAAGCTAATAAGCACTTAGGTTTTGCAGAAGATGCCCGTAGTTTTGAAGATGCAGTGACTATGCTGCAAGCCTTAGCCGTTACAGATTTACGTTTGATCACTAATAATCCTAAAAAGATAAATGCCTTAAAAGATTATTTTAATATTGTCGAACAAGTGAATACGAGTTTGCATTTAAAAGATGATAATAACAATTATTTACGCACTAAAAAAAATCACGGTAAGCATGATTTAAAAATTGATTAAATAGTTAATCTTTAATTCCAAACCTATAAAAGTCCAACGGTACTTATGTATCAGTTGGATTTTTCTCTAAAGCATTGTATTAAATGCTTAAGCAGTCGATGGACTAAATCACTTTTAAGTAGTGCATTTAGCTAAATTCGTTATTCACTAACTAACTCAGTAGTATTAATTGTTAAAAAGGGAACGTTTATTAGATGTATAACCCGATAGTGAATTAAAAAGAAATAGTTAAATTTTAACGTATTGCTACATTAAGTATTTACTGGTTATGCTAGCTTAACAATGCCCAGTGTCCTTAATATAATTCTTATTCAATAGCGGTTATATATGTTAGAATTCGACGATATTATTATTTAAAATTATTAGGCGTATTTCATGTCTGAACACACTATTATCGACATTTGTGTTGAACCTATAGAACTATGTAAATTACTCAAAATTGCCAATATGGTTGGTGGCGGCGGCGAAGCTAAAACCATGATCAGTGAAGGTAATGTTTTAGTAAATAATGAAGTTTCAGTTCAAAAGCGTAAAAAAATTCGCCGCGGTGATATTATCGAATATAACGGTAAAATTATTGAGGTCGCTTATAATCCGACTAAGAAATCAGCAGAGTTTATCAATTCTGTCGTTTCAGTAAGTCAGAATTCAAAAAAGAAAAAAAGAGCAAGAAGTAAAGCACCGGTTATTGCATCTGAATCTGTTACAAAACCATCGAGCGAGCGCCCAAAAAGAAAGTCTACAGCACTTTAATTTTTTTAAATTTCCTCCAAATTGAAAATAAATCGCAAATTTTTCATTGGGGGAAATCCATTTACAGTTACTTCAAGAAATGCCATTAATATTTTAGGGGATAAAACCTGGTAAAGCTACGGTTCATGTGTCCCAAACGTTAGCCCAGCTTACAATGAGCAATTAAAAAATCAGTTTTAATGACTTCTTGGTAAGTAAACCGGAAGTAAACTTGCTAATGTTCTTAAGGTCGGGTTCAAGCTGATTACTGCAATTTAACTTAAAAACTCACATCAATTTACAACTGAAATTTTGCCTAACATTTTTGCATGGCGTTAGATCTACGGCGCTTTCGACCTATGCGAGATAGAGCTAAGAATGACTTTCACCATAAAAATGCGATATAGCTAAAAATAATTGATTAGTTATCTGATTATAGTCATTAACGGTTATAAAAGGTGCCCTTGAGTTTAACAACTCCCTCCATGCTCTATATGAAAAGGAATTAATACAGAATCAGTCGCTCTATTGATAAAAAGTTCTGCAGCTTTGACACCCTTTTTTTCACTATTTTGATGCACTGTTGTTAAGGGCGGAGTAGAACGAAGAGCTTCATCGATACCGTCAAAACCAACCACTCTTATATCTTCAGGAATATTAAGTCCCATAGCGTTAATTTCTTTGATGGCAGCTAAAGCAATAAGATCACTCATACAAAGTAAAACATTTGGGCGAGGCGTTGATGTTAACGCTTCTCTAGCAGCAATTAAGGCAGAATGATGCTTACTTTCAGGTATGTTCCACACTCTATCAGCTCTGAGATTAACATCTAACTCCTTGATTGCTCTTTGATAACCACTTAAGCGTTGATGAGCAATTGAACATTTAAAGTCTGAACTTGGTAAATCGTAAACACGACAAGTTACATTAGAATCGAGTAATCTCAAGCCAAGAATAGCGATGGCGTCATCTGTTGACTTTATTGCAAGTTTCGCTATTTCATAAGCGGCTTGTTCATTGTCAATACCTACAGATGCTTTACGATCTATATCAAAATCTGCGGTAACAACTTTTTTTGTTGTTGTTCTTAATTGGTCAATTAACTTTGTATTACGTGGACTACCGTAACAAATAAAGCCATCAACAAAATCAGATACCGCGTTGATATTCTCAGAAGTGCCAGAAAACAATAACAAATTGACTTTACTTTTTTCTAAAACCGATGAAACACCTTTTACAAAATTACTCGCCACCGGATCTGTTATCATGTATTCAACACTGTCAGGTAGCACTAAAGCGACGATATTAAAGCGACCATTTCTTAACGATTGAGCCGCTTTGTTAGGTCCTGAATAACCCATTTTTTCACATGACTCGAGAATATCATCTCTACGCTTTTTAGAGAGTTGATCGGGTCTGTTAAATGCATTAGAGACTGTTGCATTTGAAACACCGAGTTCTTTAGCAACACTTTTAAGCGTCCAAACTTTTTTATCTGTCATGATGACCTTTTTGATTACCTTAAAATTTCAGCAGTTTATAATGTTCGCCATAGTATACTTAGTTCTATTATAAACTGAATATTAATTCATGAGCTTTCAGCTTAAATTAAGCAACATATTTAGACTAATAATCCGTGTGCTATTGTTTTCTATGATCTCAATTTGTGCGTGTCTATCAGCTAATTCGACGATTAGCGTTGTACTGTCATCATTTTTTTGCCACTTCATTTCTAATGTTGAAACATTACTATTAACGGTAAATTCACCATTAAAAGCTTCAGTGTTATTACGTAATTTAATGAGACTAATTATTGCTTTGGTATAAGGCTTATTTAATGCTTGTTCAATGCGCTCATTATTTAGATAAGGGCGATTTATGTCTCGGCCAACATTTGTTTTAGATAATAATGTAATATCATTACCTTCAGCCAGTAAACCAGCGTAATACACCTGTGGTATGCCTGGTGAGAAGAATTGAATCGCTCTGGCAATTAAATAATCAAAGTCATTTTGCCCAAGTGCATCATAGTATGTACAATTTACTTGATATATATCTACATTACTTGCTGCAGCTCCTGTTGCCTTTTTACTTTCGCCAGAACTATTAAAATGAATTGTTTCAACCAGGTTATCGATTTCAACATCATCCAATAAACCAGCCTTACCATTCATTGGGCCAACATCAATAATACCAATGCCATCATGAGTATCTAACACAGTAATACAATTTCTTGGTGATATGTCTAGCCACTTAGCTAATGCGGTGAAGTTCTGACTAAAAATACTGTGTAAAACCAGAGGAGGTAATGCAAAATCATAAACTCGGTCAACGCGTTTAGCTATTTCTATTTGAGTTTGATAATAGGAATGGATCTCTACAAGGGTTTCAATCCCCAGTTTATTAGCGATACTACTTAGCTCATCAATAAATTCAAAAGTTTCGTCAAGCATGAAACAACTTGTTCCCGCTTTTTTCAGTGCGTAACCTGCGGCATCTAAACGGATCATTTTAATATTATTTTCAGAAAATGTTGTTAAAATGCGTTTTAAATAGGCTTTCCCTATCTCAGATGTCACATCTATATCTATTTGATTGTCTGTAAAGGTAGTCCAAAAATCTGCGCTTTCATTATTAGGTAATGAAAAATGAGTAAAACAACTACCAGGTCTAGGACGATATATTTTTTCTTGTTGTGTAGTACTTAAACCGTTCGGGAAAACTTTATCTTTGGTTAAAAATAGTTCCCAAAAAGGAGATTTTTGACCATTTTTTAATACATCTTTAAATTCTTCAGATTGGGCTGACATATGATTTACGATAAGATCAGCCATCAACTCATGATTTTTACCCAGCTCTTTTATATCATCCCAATTGCCAAGCCTGCTATCGACTTGGGTATGATCTATAGGGTCGAAACCAGCATCACTACCATCTATTGGATAATAAAAAGGTAACAAATGAACACCGGAAAACAAATCTGAAAGTTGCTCATTTAACAAGTTGGTTAATGACTGGGTATCTGCTCCAGTGAGTCTATCAATGTAGGTGATTAGCTGAACATTATTTTTCATAAGTTTACCATTTAATTTTAAGTTGCATCTTAATCGATTAAGCTCTATCTTTATATACAATATAGTATTAATCAAGAATAATTTAATTTTTCTTTAAGATGCTAAGACAAAATAAGTAAATAGCGATAAATTTTTTTAGCTATCATTAACATAAAAAGTTTTATTAACTGGGGAAGAATAATGAACCAAACGAATAACTTAACACTAAGCCCACAACTATCTGAAGATGCGTCGGTAAATAGAATTAAACTTCTGACATATATGATGTTTTTTGTTTTTGCGATGACCTCGGATGCAGTAGGGGTTATCATTCCACAATTAATAGAAACCTATCAATTAAATCTAACACAAGCGAGTGCATTTCATTATGTGCCCATGATTTTCATTGCATTGAGTGGTTTGTTCTTAGGATACTTGGCCGATAAATGGGGGCGAAAAGCAACGATTGTTATTGGGTTGGCAATTTTCTCTATCGCATGCTTTTTATTTTCCTTGGGTAGTTCTTTCCTGTATTTTTTATCACTACTCGCTTTAATTGGCATCGCTATTGGTTTATTTAAAACAGGTGCGTTAGCGCTTATTGGTGACATCTCTTCGTCAAATAAAGATCATACGTCGACGATGAACAAGGTAGAAGGATTTTTTGGTATAGGTGCTATGGTGGGTCCTGCGATTGTAAGTTACTTACTTGTTGCTGGTATATCTTGGAAGTACTTATACATAAGTGCTGGTGTGTTATGCGCACTACTATGCTTGGCCGCAATGAAAACTAAATACCCGGTCAGCAAACCAAGTACGGAAGGGAAAATAAATTTAAAAAGCTCACTTAAAGTAATGAAAGACCCTTATGCGATGGGATTTTCATTGGCAATAGCGTTATATGTTGCCACAGAAGTTGCCATCTACGTTTGGATGCCAACACTCTTGGCTGATTATACAGGCTCTCTGGTTTGGCTGGCTACATACTCACTCACTATTTTCTTTGCTTTAAGAGCGGGAGGTCGATTTTTAGGAGTATGGATGCTAAAACATTTTAACTGGCAAACAGTGATGTGTTGGTTCTCGTTAGCCGTATTTTTGTGTTATTTAGGCACGGCAATAATGGGTGTTGAAGCAGCAGTTGTACTATTGCCACTTTCAGGTTTATTTATGTCGATGATATATCCGACCCTTAATTCTAAAGGGATCAGTTGTTTCCACCCATCAAAACATGGTGCTGTTGCTGGAGTTATTCTGTTTTTTACCGCTGTTTCTGCCGCAGTATCTCCACTTCTTATGGGCGTTATTAGTGATCTGTTTGGTCATGTATCTTATGGTTTTTACTTAGCAACATTCTTTTCAGCTATTCTAGCGTTAGCTGCTATTTATAACCTGATAGCTGATCCCACTCAGCATAATCCTCAAAACTAAATCTTATTATTTATCAGTAGATTAATAAAAAAACAAAATTGAATATAAAAAATAACTTGCAAAATGACTGCTTCTTACACAATAATCATCTTAATCGATTAAGTTGGTCGTTTTAGCAGAAAGATTTTAAAATATAAAACATACTATAAAGAAACTTGGGGAAGTAAATGAAACATACAACATATAAAAAATTAATATTAAGTACATTAGCCATGGCTATATGCTCGAGCTTAAGTGCAGCAGAAACAATCAAAACGAAAGTAGAAAATAAAAAAGGCATCGATTTTGAGCGAATCGTAGTAACAGGTGCCACGGGTAAAGGCACAACAGTGATGGCATCAAGCGTTTCAGTAAGTACTATCTCTGGTGATCAAATAGAAGTAGCAGCACCAAGAAGTAGTGCAGAGGCATTTAGAAATATCCCCGGGGTTCGTGCTGAAGCATCAGGTGGCGACGGTAACGCTAACCTTGCGGTTCGTGGTCTTCCTGTAGCAGCAGGTGGCGCTAAATTCATGCAAATTCAAGAAGATGGTTTACCTATTCTACAATTTGGTGATATCGCTTTTGGTAACACAGATATTTTCTTACGCATAGACTCTACAATGGCTTCTATTGATGCTATTCGTGGTGGCTCTGCATCTACACTTGCTACAAATGCTCCTGGCGGCATAATCAATATCGTTAGCAAAAATGGTAAAACTGAAGGAGGTAGCGTAGCTACAACCATCGGTTTAGATTACGACTCAACTCGCACAGATTTTGAATTTGGTGGCGACATTAACGACTCTACCTATTTCCATCTTGGGGGGTTCTACCGTCAAGGTGAGGGTGTACGTGATACTGGTTATACGGGTAATAAAGGTGGCCAAATTAAAGCTAATATAACTAAAGAGTTCGATGCTGGTTACGTTAGACTTTATTTCAAACACTTAGATGATACAACAACCGCTTATTTACCTATGCCTGTTTATGCTGATGGTTCTTCAGTTGAAGGGTTTGATGCTTCAACCGGAACTCCTCACACTCCATATCACACCTCTATGATCACAACGGATGGTGCTGGAAATGGACGTCTTGCTGATATGCGTAATGGAATGAGTCCGAAAGTTGATGCGCTTGGTTTTGAAGCCGTATTTGATTTAGGCAATGACTGGTCTGTTGAAAACAGAATGAGAATTTCTCGCACTAAAGGTAGCTTTACTGGTCCATTCCCTGAAAGTATTCAAGGAAGTCAAGGCTTAGCTGACAGTATAGCGGGTGATGGTGCAACATTAACTTACGCAAATGGTCCACAAGCAGGTAATGCTTATACTGCTGATAACCTTATGCGTATTCACTCATTTGATGTCGAAATGACTAACCTTGATTTTATGGTTAACGATTTTAAATTAACAAAAACAATGAATGATACGAGTTTTACATTTGGTTTATATAACTCATCTCAAACCATTCAACAATCGTGGTTATGGAATTCTTACTTATATGAAGTTAAAGGCCAAGATGCTGCGCTTGTTGATGTAAATGCCGCTGACGGTACTGAATTCTCTGACAATGGTGTTATTGGATACGGTGTTCCAGCTTGGGGTAACTGTTGTACGCGTAATTACGATCTACAATATGAAGTTTCTGCTCCATACGCAGCGTTTAGCACAAGTTTTGATAACATCAATATAGACGGTAGTGTTCGCTTTGACAGTGGAACAGCAACGGGGACTTTCGCAGGCGCTGCTCAATCGACAGTTGACATGAACGGTGACGGCAGTATTCATCAAATCGAAACGAGTGTTTCAAATGTAAACAACGCCGATGCTAACAATGTAAATTATGATTGGAGCTACGTGTCTTACTCTTTAGGCGCTAATATTCAAATTAATGACGACTTAGCTGCATTTGGTCGTATCAGCAAGGGGGCTACCGCTAACGCAGACCGCTTGGCTTTTGGTAAAATAGATACTGCTGGTGTTGCAAAAGATGAAGATATTTATGATGAAGTAGATCAATTGGAATTGGGTGTTAAATTCCGTCAAGATAACTTGTCTGTCTTTGCGACAGCGTTCTTTGCACAAACGCAAGAGCAAAATTTTGAAGCAACTAGTCAACGATTTTTTGACCGTGAATATGAATCAAAAGGTATCGAAATTGAATCAACTTACTATGTTGGTAATTTTGATGTACGTGCAAACTTAACGTGGACTGATTCTGAAATAACTAAAGATTTTGTTAACCCAAGCGTTGTTGGTAATACGCCAAGAAGACAAGCCGATGTTGTTTACTCTATAACAGGTCGTTATAACTTCAATGAAGGTTCTGCGGGTGTTAACCTTATTGGCACTTCAGATTCATTTGCTCAAGATAACTTTGACCAAACGGATCCTAACGCACTTATTTTAGACGGTTATGTTCAAGTAAATGCCTTTGCTCAATACCGTCTTTCTGACGCATTTAGTGTTTCCTTAAATATTAACAACGTTTTTGAAACTGTGGGGATCACCGAAGCAGAAGATGCTACAGCTGCTTCTGCCAAAACTATTATCCGTGCAAGATCAATACAAGGTCGTTCAACGACTCTT
Source organism: Colwellia sp. BRX9-1 (assembly GCF_014077195.1). Classification (NCBI taxonomy): domain Bacteria; kingdom Pseudomonadati; phylum Pseudomonadota; class Gammaproteobacteria; order Alteromonadales; family Colwelliaceae; genus Colwellia; species Colwellia sp. BRX9-1. The sequence goes on along the minus strand of NZ_JACGVM010000021.1, from coordinate 7,875 downwards.
ACGTTTAAATACGAATTTTAATCCTAAATTATAATATTAGAAGTATTAACTAGCCCATTTAATATGGGCTTTTTTTCAAGGTGAATCTATGTTTTCTTTAATCAGTTATGGCGAAGTGTTGGTCGATTTTCTGCCAACGTCAGTCAATGACCCCAGTTACATTCCGTTAGCTGGAGGTGCGCCTGCTAATGTCGCAGTAGCTTATGCTAAGTTAGGTGGAGCAGGATACTTTGCTGGAGGTGTTAGTGAAGACAACTTTGGTAAAATGCTCATGCAAGCATTAGAAAATGAAGGCGTTAATACCGATTTCGTTAAAAGAATAGCAGGCGCAAATACCGCTTTAGTATTAGTTAGCTTAGACTCTTGTGGTGAGAGAACATTTAATTTCTATCGTCATAATACTGCCGACATGCAATATGGCATCTCTCAAGTTGATAAAATTAACTGGCAAAACATGGGTTTTTTTCACTTTTGTTCAAACACCTTAACTAGCCAGCCAATGTATAGCGATACGCTTTATGCGATAAGAAATGCGAAAAGAAATAACGTATTAATTAGCTTTGATGTAAATTTACGCCAACAACTTTGGCAAGATTTATCCCTATTGATGTCACGCGTTGAAGCTTGTATCGAAGAAAGTGACATAGTCAAATTGAGTAAAGACGAAGCCGAATACTTAGCAAAAATAAAGCAGGTTGATGTCGATGTTTATGTACAATATTTACTATTACTTGGCGCTAAACTGATTGTCATCACCGATGGTGCAAACCCTGTTCAAGTAACTTGTGCTAGTTTTTCAATAATGCTTAAAGTACCTAAAGTATCTCCCGTTGATACTACTGGAGCCGGAGATAGCTTTATTTCAGGTTTTCTATTTTCACTCGCTAAATCTGTGGACGATGATGAAAGTATCGATACATTATTTGAAATCATTGAGCTACGTGAACACGTTTCTGCTGCGGTATTATTTGGCGCTAACTGTGGCGCTTTTACCTGTCAGAAAAAAGGGGCCTTCACGGCATTACCCCACTTAACTGATATCTAATACTCGACATAACTTACTTACCTAGGATCGACATGCAATCTAGAGAAAATCTTAATAGTTGGCAGCAATTAACCCAACATGCACAGCTAATGAAAAATCAACATATGAAGGACTTATTTGCAAAAGATAGTCAGCGATTTCGTAAGTTTTCAATAAAACTGCCTTCTATACTATTAGATTATTCTAAAAATGCGATCACAGAAGAAACTATTACGCTTTTAACCGATCTAGCTAAAGAGTGTGAAGTTGAAAAATGGCGTGAAAAAATGTTTAGTGGTGAACGTATTAACAAAACTGAAGATCGTGCTGTTTTGCATACAGCATTAAGGGATCGTTCTAAAAAACCACTTTGGGTAGATGGTAAAAATATTTCAGAAGATATTGAAAAAACACTAAAACAAGTTAAAAAGTTTAGTGATGATATTCGTCAAGGTATCTGGCGAGGATATTCGGGTGAGCGTATCACCGATATAGTAAATATTGGCGTTGGTGGTTCTAATTTGGGACCTCAAATGGTGACCGAGGCATTAAAAAGGTTTAGTGATAACTGCGTTAACGTCCATTATGTGTCGAATGTTGATGGCACCCAAATAGCCGAAGTCCTTCGACCATTAAACCCAGAAAAAGTGCTATTTATTGTATCCAGTAAAACATTTACCACGACAGAAACCATGTTAAACGCTAAAACAGCGATTAAATGGTTAACTGCGTCATCATTTGATCAATCAGCTATCGCAAAACACTTTATTGGCGTTACTGCTAATAAAGTAAACGCCATGAAGTATGGTATAGCAGAAGCAAACATCTTTGATATGTGGGATTGGGTTGGTGGACGATTTTCGTTATGGTCTGCTATCGGGCTTCCTATCGCTATTAATCTTGGTTTTGATTGTTTTAGGGAGTTACTTGATGGTGCTTATGAAATGGATTGCCACTTTTGTGATACACCGATAGAACATAATATTCCGGTGATATTAGCATTATTAAGTATATGGAATTGCACTTTTTTAGGTGCTCAATCTCAAGCCATTTTACCTTATGATCAATCCTTACATATGTTGTCGGCTTATCTGCAACAAGCAGAGATGGAAAGTAATGGTAAATCGGTGAACTGGGATGGTGAAACTATCAATTATCCAACCGTTCCATCAATTTGGGGGGAGTTGGGTATTAATGGTCAACATGCTTTTTATCAATATTTACATCAAAGTAATAACATTGTTCCCGCCGACTTTATTGGCTCGGTTGAAAGTGTTACTCCTATAGAAGGCCATCATGAAGCCCTCATGTCTAATTTTTTCGCGCAAACTCAAGCTTTAATGCAAGGTGTTAATGAACAACAAGTTAGGGACGATTTAACAGCAAAGGGACGAACACCTAGCTACATAGATAAAGTCGCTCCCCATAAAGTACATAAAGGTAACCGGCCAACCAATACTTTATTAATGAATAAGATTTCGCCATTTACGCTCGGTACTTTAATTGCAATTTACGAACATAAAATATTTGTTCAAGGCATTATTTTGCAAATATGCTCTTTTGACCAATGGGGAGTTGAACTGGGTAAAGGTTTAGCCAGTAGAATAGAAAGCGAGCTTCACAATAACTCGATCGATCTCGCTCACGATAGCTCTACCTGGAATCTTATGATGCATTATGAAGAGGTAAAAAATCGCACCAAATAGAAAAACATCTAGTATTACCAAAAACATATTTTACTTTAGATACAGAAGGTTATGAATAAATATCTTAACAACTCGATAAATATAGAAAGTAGTGCACAAATTATTTTAAACCGTGTCCAGGAACAATAAACGTTGAGTTAAGCGAATCGCTAAAAGACCTGAAACAAGCAGGTGCAACAGTATTATTGACACTGATGTTTGATGAAAAGATGACAGAAAATCACATAGAGTTAGTTCCTCAATTGTGCAAAAAACAAGAAATTACTGGGTTACAGTTACCTATAGTCGATGATGATGTGCCAAATAAAGCATTTGAAAATAAATGGAAGTAATATCAATCACTCATATTAGCTACCATTATCAATGGAGGCTGTGTAACAATTCACTGCAAAGGTGGTAAAGGGAGAAACGGATTAGTCGCGGCAATGATTTTAACTTGCTACGACTGGCCAATTTAAAAGGTTCGGCTTGAAACCTTAAAAGTCAAAGAACAATTAGCTTTCCAAAAAAAAGGGAGGTGGAGTTATTTCCAAAGGAGTATAATCAATAATCAATAGGTTAAACTACGCTCAAGTCGGCACACAGGACCTATCTCGGTTTGTGCCCTAAACCGCTTTAGAACGATTAAATTTTTAGTAAACAAAATCATGTAAATTGACTGTCTGCTTTCAGTAATTTTAATCAATATTAAATATTTGTTTTTCTAATTCACGTTGAGAAATCATAACAACTTTATTAACTTTGAAAGGGCTAATTTATCGGAAGAATTGTCGCTTTAATTTAAAGCATCAATCACTGCAAGTCGCATTACTAACAATAGTAATTCGTTAATCCTAGCGTCGGCCTCAAAATCATAGCTGCTAGTCAAGAATCATTCTGTAATGCTAATTTTTTCCACAAAATCAGACTTAAATTATCACTAAAATCAATTCGAATTTAGATTAACTTTAGATACTAAAATGGACATTCAAAATCTTTGATTTTAGAGTTTTCTTTGTGATTTTCGACAATAAAGTTTACACCAATAACAGAAGTTATTTAACAAAACGGACATTGTGATATTTTAAGCTGATTTACACTTTTGGTTACCCCCCAAGATATTGTTGAAAACCATTTAGAAACTTTAAAGTTTTGTTTGATTATATCTTCAAGATATTGTGATATTGAGTGCTATGAGCAGTTAAACAATACAATAGTTAGCTAAACAATGAAGGAGACAATTAACCGATTTAGATTACTATTCTTACATTGAGCGCATAAGTCATTTAATGTTAATCTAAGTTTCAAGCTTATCAATAAGTAGTGTTTAATGTTTGCACGTTTTATTCGCCCCAATAATCTATCAAAAAAAATGATGCGGGTTATCTTTACTATTTATTTGAGCGTAACTTGTCTTATCACAAGTATGCAGTTCTTGGCCGAATATTTGAAAACGAAGGATTCAATATTAACTGAATTGAAACAGTTGGAAGAAACAGTCCACAAACCTATCTCAACAAGTTTGTGGCAATACAATCATAATCAATTAGATGCTCTCATCGCAGGACTTGTCAAAATGCCAATTATCGAGGGTGTTGATATTCTTGATAAGAATGCCAAAAGTATTATCTCTAAAAGAGCTTACGCTTTGACATCGCCCCCCTTATCCATTTTTGATACCACATCAGACTTAAATTGGACGCTTAATGAACAAAATATAATGCTTGGAACGGTTATCCTTTATTCATCGTCAGAAGTTATTTTAGATCGTGTTTTGTTCGGCTTTTCCTTAATTGCAATTACGGAAATCATCAAGTTATCTATTTTGTTTTGGCTGTTTATCTGGGCGTTCGATCGCTACTTAGCAAGTCCCTTGAAACAATTAATGTCGCAAGTGAATGAGGTTCAATTGAGCCAAAACATAAATAAACGTATTAACCTGTCGAACATTGAAAATAACGAACTCAGTCAACTTCAAGAACATATAAACAATATGCTCTCTGCCATAGAGAAAGATCGAAAACTATTATTAGAAGACGAACAAGCCAAGCGAAATTGGTTAGAAAAAGCTGTTACAAAGCGAACAGAAGCCCTACAAATATTGAATGAAAAACTCAAAGCTCTAGCCACCAGGGATTCTTTGACTGACACATTAAATAGGGGGAGTTTCTTTGAAGCTGCGCAACATTTGCTCGATCTTTCTCATCGCCAAAAGTCGCCTGCATCTTTTTTATTTATGGATTTAGATCACTTTAAAATAGTCAATGATACTTATGGGCATTACATTGGTGACAAAGTACTCATTCATTTCACTACTACACTTCAAAAGTTTTTAAGAAAGTCTGACCTTATTGGGAGAGTTGGCGGAGAAGAATTTGCCATATTTCTCTCTGATACCGGAATTGATGACGCCTTTCTCATTGCTGATAAAATAAGGAAGGAAATTGGCAGTTCTATTTTACACATAGAGGGTAAAAAAATTACTTATACTGTGAGTCTTGGCATTGTGTCAACAGAGCCAAAAGACCATTTAATTCAAGATTTATTTAAACGCGCTGATTTAAAACTTTATGGCGCAAAAGATAAAGGCCGCGACCGTGTTGAAAAATGAAAAAATTCACAAGCTATTGTTACTTGTAACCTTATTCATAGGAAACAGTATAGTTAATATAAGTCATGCTGCGACATTAAAAGTTTGCTATGACCAATGGCCTCCGATGACAATATTTCCATCAGAAGCATCTTCTGCGCGTGGCTTTGTTATAGATATATTGCACGAAATATACACATCAAAAGGTTATAAAATTGAATATTATGAAGTCCCTTTGGCAAGAGGGCTAGATATGGTAGCAAATGGTGATTGCGATATGTTACCAGAATACCTATTTTCAAAAAATTCAGAAAAAGATTTTGAATATGCTACTCAAGCAACTTTTTCATACACAGCAGCCTTTATCGTTAGGCACGACGATCCTTGGATCTATAATGGTGTAAAATCTATCAAAGGAAAACGTATCGCAACGGGGCCAGGCTGGGACTACAGTTCATTGAGTGTCGACTATCAAAATTACATCACTAATCTGAATAATGCGAGTTTTGTTGAAGTACTCTCTGGTAATGATGATGTAGTTGAACGAATTTTACACATGATCAAAGAAAGTAGAGTCGACTTATATGCTGATAATATACTTGTTCTTCAGTACGTTATGAATAGACTAAATTTGAATGATGAGCTTAAGATTGTTCAGCCCGGCTTAGAAAAAAAAATGGTTGAAATGCCTATTTTCTCAAAAAAAATTCCAACAACAAAAAGACAAGAACTTATAAAAATTTGGAATGAAGGGCGCTTATCAATAAAAGGTAAAAAAGAAGAAATGTTTATCAATAAATATAACGTAACATTTTAATAAATCGACAGTCCGTTGAACGCTTACCTTCCAAAGTTACTAAGACACCCATGATAACTTTTATTTTTGATTTTTTAGATGAGTTAGGCAGTATCATCCCATATATATCGAGAGCGATAGTAGGTAGTTATGTTTATTATTAGATATGTACTCGTGATGCTGTATTGTATTTGTGTTTATAACTTTTCAAGAAGCAATAGAAGTTTTAATAATTGGTTATTCGATTATATTTCCCCTAGGCAACAAGCTAGCATGCTTAAAAATTGTGGAATACAATGGTTGCTACTGGATTTTGAAGGTTCCAAAAATACAGAATCTTTAAAAACTTGTTTTGAAGAGTTTAGCGAAGATATTTTTAATAGCCCTAGACTTTCAAAAATAACCCTACGCATACGCAACAGTATGAAAGAATAAAAAGGATTAGAATAGTTTAAAATCACAACGGTGAACGACCCCTTGTGGCCCCCCCTAGAGTTGACCTAAAAACTGGAAAATATTAGGGTCTTCATAGAGAGAAAAGTTATCAAGACACCCATGATAATTCTTTATTACCTCATATCCACATTTATGATTCAATTGAATCAAACAGCTATAAAAGATAGGATAATAGAATTAACTTCAAGTAAATATAAGTTATTTTATTTAAAGTAAGTAGGCTGAAAATTATAAAGCCTCGTTACGATTAAAAACTTGTTAGGAACGGTCTTTTTTCGTGCCTCTACTGAAAGGTCTCTTATACACAACTTTCAGGCTGTCATTAATAGTATTTCTTTAATTTTTTGGAATTAATCCATATGAAAAATCAATCTGGTTTCACTCTGATTGAACTTGTAGTGGTTATTGTTATCTTAGGGATTTTGTCAGCGGTAGCTGTTCCTAAATTTATAAGCATACGAAGTGATGCTCAACAATCCGCAATGGATGAATTAAAGGGCGCCTTAGAGTCAGCTAGCACGCTAGTTAACGCTAAGGCCATAGTTGAAGGACTTGGTAATTTGCAAGATGCAGAACTATCATCAGGAATAAAGATTCATTGGGGATATCCTTCCAATACACAGACAAACATAAGATTAGTTCTAGATTTCACTGAAGGCGCTGATTGGGAGTTAACTGGTTCATCACCAGTTATTTTTACATTTTTGAGTGATACAGAAGGTATGCTGGCTGATGCTATAAAAGCAGATGATACACTTTGTAAGTTGACCTATAAGCAAGCTAATAAAGGTCAACGACCAGTAATTTCCATTTCAGGTTGCGCCGACTAATTCCCGAAAGCATGTGCAACAGTGAGAATTACTATGCCACCCATGATAATGCTGCACAATAATAATGCTCTGAAAAACAGCTATCCATTGGTCAGCAACAATGCATGTACTGCATCTTGTAAGCTTTTGCCTATCGATTTTTATAGAAGTTGATTAAATGAATGAATTTCAGGCAAGCTTTACTTCTCCCCCAAGGTAGCCGTGTTTTCTTGTGGTCTTAGTGCTGTTTTTGCATGTAGCTATGTTTACGCGCTATTCAAACAAGCTTGGGCATTTGCTTTACCGTGTGCGCGCTTTAACCCTACGTGCTCAGTAAATTCACACAAATGCTCTGCGGTGCCGACTGCGCCCGTGAATATACCTTCAAAATTTGTGGTGAGTTTGAGCCAACTTTCATCGCTGATGTGAAGTCTTGACAGTATATTTGCGGTTTTGTTATCGATAGCGCCTCGTTTGTCTGCTCTTATTACGCGACCTGTTTCATCTACAAGGGT
>NZ_JACGVM010000016.1:0-109223 GCF_014077195.1 Colwellia sp. BRX9-1 | reverse complement strand
TCTTTTTGTTTGCGTATTTTTTCAGCGGCGTTAGCTTTGCTTAGCGCTTTTTTTGCTGCTGAGTCAGCTGCCTTTTTCTCTAGTAATTTTTTCTTTCTTTGTCGCTCAAGTTCTTTAATACGTTTTTCTTCCTTAGCACGTTTTACCCTAGCGGAAGCCACTTGTTGTTCCAAGTCTTTTAACTGTTGAGCATCATCAAGTTTTTTTTGCTTAATTTTATTAACTTGTGCTTCAATTTTACTTTTATCAACAATAGTTGCCTGAATAGTCTGTACTTGCACAACTTTGGGCGCCACTTTGGGTTCGCTGTCAAAATCGCCAATCAATAATACCGCAGCTAATACGATATGTAATAAGAAACTCAATGATAATGCGATAGCAAATTTTCGGCTCATTAATTATTTAGCTCCAGGGTCTGTCATTAAACCAACCGATGGAACACCTGCTTTTTGTTGTAATAACACCATTAGTTGTATCACAGCATCATAAGAAACAGCACCATCGCCGTTAACAACGACTGGCGTGTCAGGTTCAACTTTTAAATGGGCAGCAACCAGTGTTGCCACTTGTTCAGCTGACATGGGTTCATTCTTACTGGTACCGACCGCTAAATAATAATTGCCGTCGGCATCAACAGAAGCGACTAAAGGGGGTTTTGACTCTTTATCAAGCGCTTCAGCATCGGCCTTAGGAAGGTTAACTTTCACACCTTGAGTGATCAATGGTGCGGTAACCATAAAAATAATTAATAACACCAACATAACATCAATGTAAGGAACAACATTGATTTCAGCAACTTTACGGCGTCTTACTCTTTTATACATAAGATATTACTCCGTTTATGCTGATGGTTCACTGGTACTTTGACGTTGTAAAATACTGGAAAATTCTTCCATAAAATTACCGTAGCCATTTTCTAATTTTTCAACATGGTGGCTAAAACGATTAAAAGCGATCACTGCTGGAATTGCAGCAAATAAGCCCATAGCCGTGGCAATTAATGCTTCAGCAATACCCGGAGCAACCATAGCAAGTGTTGCTTGCTCAACAGCGCCAAGTGCAATAAACGAATTCATAATCCCCCAAACAGTACCAAACAAACCTATGTACGGACTAATAGAACCCACGGTCGCCATAAATGGCAAGTGTGTTTCAAGATGGTCAACTTCACGTGAAAGTGCAACGCGCATTGCTCGATGAGTTCCGTCAACAATCGCTTGTGGTGAATCCATATTGCTTTTTCGTAAACGGGCAAATTCTTTAAAGCCTGATACAAATAAACTTTCAATACCGGTGGCAGGACCTTTAGACGAAACTTCATTATAGAGTTTACTTAGGTCTGCTCCGCTCCAAAACTTATCTTCAAAGATTTTCATTTGTGCCTGTGCGTCGTTAAGTGCTTTTCGACGTTGAAATATCATCGCCCAACATGCAATAGAAAAACCGAGTAGAATTAACATTACACTTTTAACTAACAAACTGGCTTGAAGGAATAAATCAAATATAGAAATTTCAGCTGACACGTTTTAACGCTCCTAATATTTTTTCGGGAATAGCACAGGGTTTGGCAAGTGCTAAGTTAACACAAGCAATTTGGACAACAACAGCACAAATAAGCTTATTTTGCTGATCACTTATTTGTTGAGTAAAAACCAGACTGGCGCGTTTCAATTCGCTAATCCATGAGGTAACAATAAGTAAATCATCTAAGCTGGCTGAAGCTACATTATCCATTTCCACTCTTCTGACCACTAAACCAATGTTTTGTTCTAAAAAAGATGATTGATTAGCGTTTAATTCTCTCAACCACTCAGTACGTGCACGTTCACAAAACTTTAAATAGTTTGCATGATAAACAATACCGCCGGCATCCGTATCTTCATAATATATCCTAACTGGATAAACGTGTTTAATATCTGGCATGAGTTGTATGATGTAAAACGCTCAGTGCATCGTTATTTGTATTTTTATCGTTAAAAATAAAATTCGAGACACTCAATTATAATTTCTTCTATATTAATGATAATAACTTCTGACGACAAGCGTTTAGTGGTAATCGAATGTAACATTTTGAGAAATAGTTTCTAGCGGAGAATTACCGGTTTGTACCGCGCTGATTAAAGACACACCAAAAAAGTAACATTAGTTTTTCTAATGCGGAATATCTAATTTTTTTATCTTGTATAAATAGAACACTTACTCTAAAATCCGCTTGTTGTTCGAGCTAGCGTAATAATTATTCAAGTTTATCTTCACTGATATAACGGGGTAGTTGATAGCCAGACAATTTGAATAGATTTTATCTCTTCTCTCTGACATGTTTATTGGAACCCTATTTCCTCTTATCAACTTAATTTATAAGTTGGCCCACATAATTTATGTGGGCTTTTTTTTACCTAAAATTTGATATAACGATGTGGATTGGTTATTAAACCGGCTTATCTAAACCAAAATGCTGGTAAGCACGTTCAGTTGCTATACGCCCACGCGGTGTTCTTTGCAGGAAACCTTGCTGAATAAGATAAGGTTCAATAACATCTTCAATTGTTTCGCGCTCTTCGCCAATGGCTGCTGCGACATTATCAAGGCCAACAGGACCGCCCATAAATTTATCAATAATCGCTTGCAATAATTTCCGGTCCATTAAATCAAAACCTTGATCATCAACCTCTAACATATTTAGTGCTTTAGCGGCCGTTGCTTGGCTAACAATGCCTTGCGTTTTCACATCGGCATAGTCACGGACTCGACGTAATAACCGATTAGCTATTCTTGGTGTGCCACGAGAGCGCTTGGCCACTTCAAATGCGCCTTCTTCATCAATAGGTAGCTTGAGAAAGTAGGCTGAACGTTTAACTATTTCAGTTAAATCTTTAGTGTTATAGAACTCAAGTCGTTGCACAATGCCAAAACGGTCTCTCAGTGGCGAGGTTAAGGCGCCGGCACGGGTCGTTGCACCAATCAAGGTAAATGCCGGTAAGTCTAATTTTATTGAACGAGCAGCGGGCCCTTCTCCAATCATGATATCTAGCTGATAATCTTCCATTGCGGGGTAAAGGATTTCTTCAACCACAGGACTTAGACGATGAATTTCGTCAATGAAGAGCACATCATTTTCTTCGAGGTTAGTCAGTAAAGCCGCTAAATCTCCGGCTTTTTCTAAGACAGGACCAGAAGTTGTGCGGATATTCACGCCCATCTCATTAGCAACAATATTGGCAAGTGTGGTTTTACCTAAACCAGGAGGACCAAATATCAATAAATGATCGAGTGGTTCATCGCGCTTCTTTGCTGCCGCGATAAAAATTTCCATTTGAATTTTGACATGATCTTGTCCAGTATAATCGGCTAGTAGTTTAGGACGAATAGCACGATCAATGGTTTCTTCTTCTGGCTGGGCAGTAGGTTCAATAAGACGATCAGCTTCTATCATTATTTTCTCTTGTGTCTTTGCTTATTTAAATACGGCTAAGTGAGTATTGTCAGGCCGATGTTACTATTAGCAGCCTGTTATTTACGTGTTAGCTTTATCTACATTTTATCAATGCAGTAGATATTAAAGCATTGACTTTAATGCGTCACGAATAAGATCTTCACTCGTTGATTCTGCTTTAAATACGTTTCGTATCGACTTTTCAGCTTGTTGCTGACTGTAGCCTAAAGAAACTAATGCGTTAATCGCATCACCTTTTGCATTAGTCACAAAAGTATTTTCATGATGAAGCTCAATCGGAAGTGTTCCCGATGCTAATGGCGATGCCGTATGAGTGACTTGCCAATCTTTTAAACGGTCGCGCATTTCAATGAGTAAACGTTCAGCTGTTTTTTTCCCAACGCCTGGTATTTTTACAATGCTGGTCAAGTCGTCATGAGCCACACAGCTAACAAATTGGTCTGCAGACATGCTTGAAAGTATGGCAAGGCCTAATTTAGGGCCAACACCATTAACTTTAATAACCAGTCTAAATAATCTACGTTCGATTTTATTAGCAAAGCCATATAATAATTGCGCATCTTCACGGACCACAAAGTGCGTATAAATAATCGCTTGTTCGTTTAATTCAGGTAAGGCATAAATACTGGTCATTGGCATAGTAACTTCGTAGCCAATCCCCCCACACTCAATTAAGACTTCTGGTGCTAATTTTTCTAATAATGTTCCACGTAAACGACCAATCACAGCTAAAACCTTCTCTACATTAACTTTTGGCAACCATACCACTATATATTTATACAGTAAAGTCGCTTGCGTGGTTTATCGTAATCGTCCACGGACGATTTTACTAACCTGCCCCGCCATTTTTGCAAGAGTATCATGGCTATGCGCATGACAAAGCGCAATAGCGAGTGCATCGGCAGCATCCGCTTGCGGCATAGCAGGCAGTTTTAAAATAGATTTCACCATGTGTTGTACTTGGCTTTTATCGGCGGCGCCCGTGCCAACAACCGATTGTTTTATCTGTCTGGCTGAGTATTCTGCAACCGGTAAGCCTTTATTGGTTGCCGCAACAATAGCAGCTCCTCGCGCTTGCCCCAACTTCAACGCGCCACCAGGATTAACGCCCATGAAAACTTGTTCTATAGCAAAAAGTTCGGGAGAAAATTGCAGGATCAACTCAGAAACACCAGCAAAAATAGTTTGTAGACGCAGGCTAAAGTCATCTTCCTCTTTATTGCCCGCATATGCTTTTATACAGCCACTGCCCAAATATGAGATTTTGCGACCTTCTTTTTTTATAACACCGTAACCGGTAATACGTGAGCCAGGATCGATACCTAGGATTATGGTCAAATTGAGTTCTCTTATTTAATAGTATTTTTAACGAAAGCAGGAATGGCTTAAAAGAGTATCGAGATTATGCGTTGAAGTCAGTTAAATGGCAATGTCGTCGTTCATTTTGACAATGAACGTTATGCAGATAAGAACTGTTATTCAGATACTGAAATGAATTCAGCATGACGACAGGAGCCCTAGTACATCCTCGGCTTGTGCATCTATGCTTCGCTCTACCTTCTGCATACATGCGGTCGTGACCATTCGTCGTTCGTTGTAATTCATGGCGCCACAACATTGCCTAGAGGGATCAGGGTCTATGATTTACCTAGAACAAAAATGACCTGTACAAAGCAATAATACAGTGAAGGCATGGTTGCCTAAGAACTGTCATGACCGTACATTCTATAGATAAAAAAAGCAGCTAATTAGCTGCTTTTTATCGAACGCTGATTATTTATAAACTATTCAGCTAAAGGTTCTTCTTTCTTTTCAGCTTTAGGTAAACAAGCGATGCCCAGTTCAACAAGCTGTGCTGGATTTGCTTTACCCGGTGCATTGGTTAGTGGACAAGCCGCTGTGGTTGTTTTTGGAAAAGCCATAACATCACGAATTGATGATGCGCCAGTCATTAACATTACTAAGCGGTCTAAACCAAACGCTAAGCCAGCGTGTGGTGGAGCACCATACTGAAGTGCTTCAAGTAAAAAGCCAAATTTTTCTTGCGCTTCTTCGTCACTAATACCCAAAATTCTAAAAACTGCAGCTTGCATATCTTGGTTATGAATACGTACCGAACCGCCGCCTAATTCACAGCCATTTAACACCATATCGTAAGCATCAGAAAGCGCGCCAACAGGGTTAGCTTCTAATGCTTCAGCCGTTAAATTAATAGGTGCGGTAAACGGGTGATGAATTGCATGCATGCCGCCATCAGCTTCTTCAAACATTGGGAAGTCAACAACCCACAATGGTTTCCAATCACCTTGTAATAATTCTAAATCTTCGCCTAGTTTAAGACGCAATGCACCAAGTGATTCAGTAACAACATTGTACTTGTCAGCGCCAAAGAAAATAATATCGCCTGTTTTAGCGTTAGTACGTGTTAATAACGCTTTTACCGCTTCTTCATTTAAGAACTTCAAGACCGGCGATTGTATGCCGTCAATACCAGTACTTAAGGCTGCATCAACATCATTAACTTTTAACCAAGGCATGCCTTTAGCACCATAAATGCCAACATACTTAGTCAGTTCGTCAAGACCTTTGCGTGAGAATTTTGCAGCACCACCCGGAACACAAATTACCGATACACGGCCTTTTTCGTCGTTTGCAGGTCCAGAGAAAACTTTAAACTCTACATCTTTAACAATATCAGCAACATCCACTAATTCTAGTGGATTACGTAAATCAGGTTTATCTGAACCAAAACGTGTCATTGCCTCTAAATAAGTCATACGAGGGAATGTGCCTAAATCAACATTCATCAAATCTTTAAATAATTTAACGATCATCGTTTCAGCAACATTCATCACTTGCTCGCTGCTCATGAATGACGTTTCAATATCTATTTGAGTAAATTCAGGCTGACGGTCAGCGCGTAAATCTTCGTCACGAAAACATTTAACAATTTGATAGTAACGTTCCATACCCGACATCATTAACAATTGTTTAAACAACTGAGGTGACTGCGGTAAAGCAAAGAACTGACCTTTATGTGTGCGACTTGGTACTAAATAGTCACGTGCACCTTCAGGTGTTGCCGCAGTTAAGATAGGTGTTTCAATATCTAAAAAGCCCTGCCCTTCTAAGGACGTTCGCACTGCCGATGTTACTTTTGCACGAAAACGCATACGTTCTGTCATCTCGCTACGACGTAAATCTAAATAGCGATATTTTAAACGTTGTTCTTCTGAATTATTTTGGTTGGAATCAAGTGGTAATGGTGCAGACTTATTTAAAATAGTCAGCTCTAATCCTAAAATTTCAATAGCACCGGTTTTCATGTCTTTATTAATTTGACCTTCAGGTCGGGCACGCACCTTGCCTTTAATTTGAACACAAAATTCATTACGTAAGGTATTCGCTTTCGCTATAACTTCAGGTAAATCTGGATCATAAACGACTTGTACCATACCTTCACGATCACGTAGATCTAAAAAGATCACCGCACCTAAGTCTCGACGACGGTTAACCCAGCCGCATAAAGTAATTTCTTTGCCAATGTGAGATTCGTTCACATCACCACAATAAAGATCGCGCATGTCTGTTGTCCTGATAATACTAACTAGCTCATGCAAAGTATTAGCATGGCAATCGTTAGGATGGAAAATTGCCGACATTATAAAGGAATATGACGACAAAAAAAGCATTAAGGGGAATAGTGACCGTAAAATGATTAAAAAATATTTTACGGATGATAAAATAGTTTGGTTTTATTTATTTAGCTGCGTATGTCTCTGAGTTGAAGACATAATGATTTTTTCCATTTGCCTTAACTCTATACATTAACGTATCGGCAATTTTTAGCAGGTCATTATCTGTCACACCATCATCGGGATACATAGCAATACCAATACTACAACCAATATTAACCCGTTCCACCGACAATTCAAAAGGCTGCTGCATCAGCTTTAATACTTTGTCGGCAATATAAGCCGCTTCACTTTTTTGATGCAAACCTGTTAGCAGTAGAACAAATTCATCACCACCGAAACGAACAACCGTATCTGACTGTCGAACACAACTTTTTAGTTTATTAGCCACTTTGACTAACAGTTCATCGCCAACATCATGGCCATGGGTGTCATTTATAGTTTTAAAACCATCAAGATCGAGAAATAAAACGGCCATTTGTAATTGTTGGCGCTGATGGAAGCTAATGGCAGTATTTATCCGGTCTTTTAGCAATACTCGGTTGGCTAACCCGGTTAATTCATCATGGGTCGCCATATGTTTCATTTTTTCTTCAAGCAATTTACGCGTTTTTATTTCACCATATAAGCGCCTATTCCACATTATTATCGCAATAATAATAATGAGGATAAGTACACCAATTTGTGCTGAGACTCGCATGACAACGTCTTTATTAAACCCTGTTTCTATATTCACTCCAAACCAGCGGTCATAAATTTTCTGTTTTTCATTCTCAGAAAGAGTCAATAAGGTTTTGTTTATGATTTGTTGTAATTCAAGCCAATCCGGTCTAATGGCAAAGTGACTGCTGTCCCTTTGCAATTCTTCCAACACTGACATATCTAAAACACTGAGACTTTCTCGTTTCATTAATTCAGAAGCAGACGCTATATTAGAAATAAAACCGTCAACCTTACCTTGCTGAACGGCAAGTAGGCCGTCATTGTGAGTATCAACGAGTTTTAACGATATTAATGGGTGTTCTTTTCTAATAGCAGACGATAGATAGTAGCCTTTAATAACGGCTAATGTTTTACCATGAAAACTGTTAAGTGTCAGTTGAGAGCCCAATTGACGTTGGTGTAAAATGACCCAAGGCATACTCCAATAAGGTTGAGTAAATAGAACCTGTTTCTTTCGCTCTTGCGTCACAGAAATACTGGCAAGCATATCAATTTTTTCCTCGACTAATCCTTGATATAAGTCATTCCAGCTATCAAAAAATGTAAATTCAAACGCTAAACCAGAACGATCTGATATCAACTTAAGTACATCGGGGTTGATACCTGTTACTTGGCCTTTTGCATTAACAAATTCCATTGGCATCCAGTTTTTAACCAGTCCAACATTTACTTTTTGATTTTGTTCTAGCCATAATTGTTCAGACTGAGATAAACTCACTTTTTCAGCAGAGCGAACAAAATAGCCGTTATTTTTATCGATAAGCCAATTTCTCTCGAGTCTAATAAGTTGCTCAATAGGGATATTGTTAAAGCCTTCGTTAATCAATTCAACCAATTTATCATTACCCTTTTTTACTAAGGAATAAACCGGTGTTGGGAAAGTAACATTTTTTAATTGATAAAATGAAGATTGTAAATTGCTTTCTATTAAACGGGCATTTAGGTATTCTTGAGCACTGACCATAGCATCAACATTGCCTAATTCAGCCTGATGAAGAAGTTCATTAGCTGTCTGGTAAACCTGAACTTTTAGATTAGGGTACCTCTTAGTTAAGGTGTTTTCATAAGTAGTCCCCGCTAAAATACCTATTCTTTTACCTTGTAAGTCTTTCAATGAATAAACATTATCAATTCGGGTAGAAACAAACACGCCAGCATCAACACCATAAATTTGTGAAGCGATCTGTAATTTATTATTAAAATTTTCGGCTGAATAACCAATATGTATATCGACATCACCGCCTTGTAACATCGCTAATTCTTGTGATGGAGATTGAGCAATAAATTCAATTTCAATGCCACTTTCTTTCGCCCATAAACGCCATAAATCAATAAATAAACCTTGCGGTTGCCCCGTAGGAGATACCGCCATATAAGGCGGTGCTTGTGTTAGGAAGCTTAATAACAATGTTTTGCTACTTTTCTCTCGTCCTAACCATTTTTTTTCTATTAGCGATTTTTCGGCAACCGTAATTTTATCAAAACCTTCAACGATAAAGTCTTTTAACAACGTATTTTCTATTGATGTGGCGGCTACATATTCACCTTGATAAAAACTAATTCTTTTGTAAGGTGGGTATTGTTTATTTAATTCAAAATACTCACTAAAAAGTTTAGAAGGTTTTTCAACGTCCGTATAAACCATTATTTCGTTAGCTAATGCCGCTTGATATAAGACATGGCGATTTTCGTATAAACGTAATTTAAGGTGCGGATATTTTTCTAAAATGATTGCGGCATGACTTGACCCGCGAACCGAACCAATAATGTAAGGTGACAATTGGCTAATTTCAGTTAAATTAGTAAAGTCTCTATGGGTATAAAAATAGAAATCGTGATAGAAAAATGACGGTGTAAGCAATAATTCTTTACTGCGCTCTACTGTTTTAGTCATTCCGCCATGAATGTCAACTTCACCTGATTGAACCTGTGATAATGTTGATAACCAGTCCGTGGTAATAAATTCAATTTTAACACCTTGTCGCTCTGCCCATAGCTTCCAAAGATCGGGCATTAAGCCATCCGCCTGTCCTTTGTCATTGAGGAACATATAAGGATAGCTGGTTTTGTTTATCGCTATTGTGAGTGGCTTTGCTGAGATTTCAAAACGTTCATTGTTTGCTTGCACTGTTATAGCAAAACACATCACCAGTAAGATTAGACAACGAACAAAATAATTGAGTTGCAACAGCAATTCCTTAATGGTTAAAGTGGATGAAATAACAACGATTATAGACCTTATTCGTCATAAGTTGCAGGGTAAATTTTAGCTTTAACTACTAAAAAGTACGCAATACTACCCTATGACAATAAATTTGGGTTAAAATAACGCAAAATTGATATTTAAATACCAAGACAAGTTCAGCCTAATGAAACCATCAGAACCCGATTTAATTTTTTCAAAAAAACAAAGCCAAATTAAAGATTTTACTTTTGACGCACATGTTGTCGAAGTTTTTCCTGATATGATTTCCCGCTCTGTACCTGGTTATAATACCATTATTGATACCATTGGCCGCTTAAGTCAGCGTTTTGTCACTGACAATAGTCATGTGTATGACCTAGGATGCTCACTCGGCGCCGCAACGATAGCCATGCGTAAAGCGATCACCGCAAAAAACTGTAAAATTATAGGTGTTGATAATTCTTCTGCCATGGTTGAGCGCTGTAAAATGCATGTTAGTGCATTCAAAGGTGCTACACCGGTAGAAATTATTGAAGGGAATATTTTAGATATTGAGATTGAAAACGCTTCAATGGTAGTACTTAATTTCACCTTACAGTTTATTGAGCCAGAAATACGCTCGACATTAATAGATAAAATAGCCAAGGGTTTAAAGCCTGGTGGCTTATTGTTATTATCAGAAAAAATATCAGCTGATGATAAGATCTGTAATGAACTACTTGTCGATTTGCATCTCGACTTTAAACGCGCCAACGGTTATAGCGAACTAGAAATAGCCCAAAAACGTACCGCTATTGAAAAAGTTATGCGCATTGATAGCTTACCCGAACATATTGCACGCTTAGAAAATGCTGGTTTCAACCATCAAACGCCTTGGTTCCAATGTTTTAACTTTTTTTCACTCATCGCCATTAAGTAACTTTATTCATGTCATTCAATAAATTTTATCAAGAAATAGCTCAAAACCGCCTAAGCCATTGGTTAAACACTCTTCCTGCGCAACTTAGCCAATGGAAAAAAGAACAATTGCATGGCGAGTTTGCCCAATGGCAAAAAACCTTAACCGCTTTACCAAAGACGACACCATCAGTCGTTAATATCAGTGACGGAGTAACTGTCGGTAAAAAAGAAGATATTACTGAAGGTGAATATAAGCGTTTAGAAAATTTACTGAAAAAATTTAAACCCTGGCGTAAAGGCCCTTACCATATCCATGGTTTGCATATAGACACTGAATGGCGCTCCGATTTTAAATGGGATCGTTTAAAAGAGCATATTAGCCCACTCAACAATAAATACGTTTTAGATATTGGTTGTGGCAGTGGCTATCACTTATGGCGTATGCGCGGTGATGGAGCTAAATTTGTTGTTGGCATAGACCCAACACAATTATTTTTTACACAATTTAATGCTATTCAGCACTTTGTTAATGACCCTAAAGTCAACTTATTGCCGTTAGGTGTAGAACAATTACCTGAGCTTAATGCCTTTGATACCGTATTTGCCATGGGTGTTTTATACCATCGCCGTTCTCCTATTGATTTTCTTTACCAATTAAAAGCACAGTTAGTAAAGGGTGGCGAGTTAGTGCTAGAAACTTTAGTGGTTGATGGTGATGAACATACCGTTTTAGTGCCTGGCGAACGTTATGCTAAAATGCGTAATGTCTGGTTTTTACCTAGTTGTGATGCGATGTGTGCATGGCTTTCGCGATGTGGATTTAAAAATATACGGGTGGTCAATACCGATATCACCGCACTTGATGAACAACGAAAAACTGACTGGATAGATACTGAGTCACTGGCTGATTTCCTTGACCCTGACGATAACAGTAAAACAATAGAAGGTTACCCCGCGCCAAAACGCGCTATTTTTATTGCTAATACTTAAGTTGTCGAGATAAGTAGTCTGTTAATTATCTGCAGAGCATATTTAGGTAGTGACTTTTATTATTTAAGTATGTGATTATGATAGGTAAAAAATTTAACACAATTAAGATAAAAGGGTGTCTATGAACGAACTTTGGTCGCAGCGAAAACTAGCTAGTGTTGCAAAACGTCTAAATGATCACCGTAGCCCTTTTCAGCGTGATCGTGCGCGTATACTCCATTCTGCTGCTTTTCGTCGCTTACAGTCTAAAACCCAAGTGATGGGCAGTGGACAAAGTGATTTCTATCGAACCCGTCTTACCCATTCATTAGAGGCAGCGCAAATTGGCTCAGGAATTAGTGCCCAATTAAGAAACAAGCATGCACAATTATCTGCTGAGCTTTTTCCTGATGATGAGAACTTAATTGAATCTATTTGTTTAGCCCACGATATTGGTCACCCTCCATTTGGGCACGGTGGTGAGGTTGCTCTTAATTATATGATGCGTAACCATGGCGGCTTTGAAGGCAATGGGCAAACTTTTCGCATTGTTTCACACTTAGAGCCCTTTAGTGAGTTTTATGGGATGAATTTATCTCGCCGAACATTATTAGGCTTAATAAAATACCCACAACTATTAACCGAGTTAACACAATTACCTTTACCTGTTGCTCCGCACAGTTTTAGACAATTAAAAGCGGCTGACTGGCATCCTGCCAAAGGCTTATATAGTGATGACACTGAAATGTTTGATTGGGTTTTATCGCCATTATCTGCTGATGATCGCGCTCTTTTTCAATCAATAAAAAAAACCAAAAACAAACATAACAAAACAATATTTAAATCACTCGATTGTTCAATTATGGAGCTCGCTGACGATATAGCTTACGGTATTCATGACCTAGAAGACGCAATAGTTACAGGTGTAGTCAGCCAGCAAGATTTTGAACAAGAAGTTATCACTAAACTTAAAGCAATCGATGAACCTTGGTTGCAAGATTATTGTCAACGTTTAACAGCAAAGCTTTTTAATGAACAACACTACATTCAAAAAGAAGCGATTGGCGGCTTAGTCAATTATTTAATTACCGAAATATATTTAGCTGATTTAAATGAAAACTCGACAATAAGCTTTACTGAACCCTTATTACGTTACAACGCTAAGCTACCAGTTAATGCCGCGAAGGCACTACAGATATTCAAAGACTTTGTCTTCTCATTTGTTATTAAACAAACCAGTATTCAACAACTCGAATATCGTGGGCAACAAATAGTGATGGAGTTATTTGAAGCACTGGCCAGTGATCCCGCTCGATTATTGCCTAAACATACCAAGCAGCGTTGGCTTTATGCAAAAACGCATAACTTGAACGAACATCGAGTAATTGCTGATTATGTCTCAGGGATGACGGATGACTATGCTACTCATCTTTATCAGCGACTGTTCCTGCCCAGTGGTTCATCCCGTCTAAGTGAGCGCTAACTCTAAGCATGCAATGAAGCTAGATATTGACTTGGCTTCATTGTTTACTGTTTGCGCTAAAAGTAAAACGGTCAATACTGACAAAAATTAGCGTAATAGATAAAGCTTAATTCAACCTTGCTGATAGAGTGAACAAACAGCACCTGCGGGATCTTTAATCACCACATGCTTATCTTTACCTACCTACTTTATTTCAGTGAGCAATTCGCCGCCAAGCTCGATAACATTTGCAACGGCAGCGTGAATATCTTTAACTAAAAAATAAGGTAACCATGTCGCAGGCATACTAGCATTCACTCCTTTAGCATGACAAATACCACTGATCGCTTCACCGCTATCAGGACTCTTCATGACATAATCGTTATGATCGCCCATCGCCACGTTTTCAACTTGCCAACCAATAACGCGCTGGTAAAAATCTTTCACCTCAGTGGCATTGTCTACCGTTAAATCTAACCAAGCCATTTCACCTATTTTGTCACTCATTTTATTTCTCCACTGATTCAATTATTTTTGGGTTTCTTGGATAATACTTTTCAGGCAAGGTGCTGATATGTTCAAAATATCGGGTATCTTTATAGGGTAACTTCATAAAGCCTGATATTCCCTGACCTTGAATTGTTGGTAATAGCGTAATAATTTCAGCTAAACACTCGGCAAATTCTTGCTTTTTTTCATGGTTAAGTAACATTAAATAACTATGAATTTTTAAGTGAGTGGGCAAGACTTCAAAAATAATGCAGCCAGTATGATGAATTAGATTTAAACGTCCTAATACAGCCATTATTTCATCGGGTAGATAGAGGTATTCATCGGGGTCTTTACCGTCTTCAAAGTATGAATGCAAACGTGTAATATCATCTACCTCAGCAACATCACTGATCTCAAATGAAAACTCCTGTCCCAACTCAGCAATGAAGTCGTGCTCACTACTTTGTCTTTCGACATGCAAAGTATTTCTGGCATTAAATAAACAACTCTTAAACATACCAACGCGGTGAATACCTTGAGCGAGATGCACCATATTATTGACAGCACTTTGAAAAGAAGCATTAAGATTAGGGTCAAACAAGGTTAAATTAGAATCAATATAAACACCATCGGCCTGCCAACGTATCGCTAAACCACCAACCACAGGAAAATTACCTAGCCGGCCAACTGCGGCAATAAATGCTTTTTCGGTATCGCCCATGCCCATCAAAAAGTTTTTGTAATATTTTTCTAGTTGCGCATCATCAATCTCGTTTAACTCATCACTCTCGGTAGACTCTCTTAAAAAAGATTTTCTCGAACCGTAAACCACAGTATCAAAAATTTTGTCTGTTTTAGATTTTAACCAAACAGGAATAAGTAATTTAGCATCGAAAGCCGTATGCTTTTTGGCCATGACCATGCGTTTTAAATAAGGTAACTGTTTAAAAAAGTAATCACCGGCGCTATTACGTGTTTTGAGATCGTCGCTGAGCATAGCATCAATAATTTTCGCCAGTAACTTTGGTAAACCCAATGAAAGCGGAGAAATAACCTGATGACCATATCGACACGATTGACCTGACGCAATCGCATAAATAGTTGCCGCTAACCCCTGCTCATCAAAGCGTGGCGAAGACATTGCGCCACTTATTTGGTCTTGACCAATAAAGTAAACATCACCTAAACGCGCATTAGTATTTTGCAAATCACTACTCATTAAGTCCATGACACTATTCGCGGTATTTTGCCCAGCAGCATCTAGCTGCGCAACAACAGCAGAGCCCCAGTCAACTAAGTAAACCTTGCCCGTTTTTTCATTAAAAACAACATTCGAGGGTTTAATATCTCCATGAACATAGGGTTTCCCTTTGCTGTGTTTTTTAGGGTTGCGTAAATAAAGCAAAATTTCAGCGAGTTGAATCGCGATATTAACGACAAGTTCAGGCGCTAACGGCCCATGTTGTTGAGAATATTTTTCTAAATCGATGCCCGGCGCTCGTTCCATATGCACGATAGATTGGCGCTTAATTTTGTAATATTTAACAACTTTAGGGATGCGTCGATGCGATAGCTCTCCTTGAATTTCAGCTTCTTCTGCTAGTCTGTCTTGTACGTGTTGCGGTAAGTTCATCCGTGAAAATTTGAAAACAAAGGCATTCCCTAAGTCATCATCACCATTAAACACAAACCCATAGGCGCCCTTTCCCAATAAGGCGATATTTTTATAGCCCAGTAAACTTAATTGCTGCTGACATAATTCAACCCAAACTTTTAATTTAGTAGCGTCTTTAGTGTTTAATAAGTAAACCGATTGCTCTTCGGCAATATAAAAATGTTGCAGTTTATTTTCGTGCACGTGATTTCCTAACAATGCTTGCTCTGCTAAAAAGTATATCTTTAAAGTGACTTGATGTTAACTCAAAGCTCCCGCTTAAATTTAAGCGCTTGAAAGATAATTCTATTGAGGTAATATCTTTAAAAAATAATAAAACATAGATAAAAGGATTTATATGAATTTACTAAAAGCACTGATACTTTTGGCTGCTGGAGCAATACTCGGCTATGGTTTTTCATCGTTGAGCACAGAAAGTTATCAAGATAATTTGGCTCATCCTACGGTAATGGCAGTTAAGACACCGCCAACCGCAAAGATATCAAAATTTAAAGTCGCTCCGGATTTACTCGATCAAACCGTTGTCGCTACTCAAGTCCAACCACAAGTCACCAATAACCAGACATTAACAACTGTTGACGATGAGGAAATGTTAAATCAGCAGCACCTAGATTTAATCGCTGAGCATCAATTATTAAAAGACAAATATAAAAAATCTAAACGTAAAGTATCATCATTGAAATATCAATTAAGTGAATTTGATGGCAGTGAA
The DNA here is from genome assembly GCF_014077195.1 of Colwellia sp. BRX9-1. Classification (NCBI taxonomy): domain Bacteria; kingdom Pseudomonadati; phylum Pseudomonadota; class Gammaproteobacteria; order Alteromonadales; family Colwelliaceae; genus Colwellia; species Colwellia sp. BRX9-1. Next base: position 92,956 of record NZ_JACGVM010000016.1, on the reverse strand, counting down.
GCAACCGACGAAGAAATGGAAAAACTCGCTCCAGAGCCCTTCAAATTTTTCTTGAGTTCATTTCGAGGAAAAACAAGAAATGACATCTACGATTTTCATCAAAAAGAAGACGATTTAGATTGGGGTTATAATATGCAAAACAATATTTCAGACTTTGTACTAACCCACTATGATGGCATGAACGTAGATTTAATATCAGTTATTTGTAAACAGCCTTATTGCGAAATTCTAGTGACTGAAAAACAAGAAGATGCTTGGGACAATATTATCAAAGACTTATCGGTACAAACATGGTGGAAATTCTCATCATTTTCAACGTCAACAAAGTCAAATGAAGATAATGAACTCTCTATCTATGCTTTCTTCACTCAATAAAACGTCTCCTTGAGAACCGATACCACCATAAACAAAAAAACCTGCATGAGCAGGTTTTTTTTAATATCAAAAAGCGTCAAACTAAGACATATGCATCAACATATTGCTTGGCTCTTCTAAGAATGATTTCCACAAGTTACAAAAACGGGCAATTGAACCGCCATCAATAACACGATGATCACCAGACCAACTTACTTGCATAATGTAACGTGCTTCAACTTCACCTTTATCATTAAAGCGTGGTAATTTTTGTAATTTACCTAACGCAACAATCGCTGATTCAGGTTTATTGATTATCGGTGTAGCAACCGTGCCGCCAATCGCGCCAATGTTTGAAATGGTAATAGTTCCACCCTTCAAATCTTCTGCACCAACACGACCTGCACGGGCAGAGTCAGTTAAACGCATGATATCTTTAGCAACGTCAACAATAGATTTGTTCTGTACTTGCTTAACATTAGGGACGAGTAAGCCGACTTTAGAGTCAACTGCCATACCAATATTATGATCGTCAAAATAAGTAATTTCAGTACAATCATCATTAACTTGCGTATTTACAATCGGGAATTCTTTTAATGCTAAAGAAATCGATTTCATGAAAAACGGCATCATAGTTAATTTAATATCTTGTTTCGCATAAGCGTCTTTCATACCGCTGCGTAACGCCATTAGATTCGTCATGTCAATTTCTTCACAATAAGTAAAGTGAGGAATCGTTGACACTGAACGTACCATAGCCTTTGCCATCGCCGCTTTAATACCGCGAATAGGCTCAACACGTTTACCGCCACTTTGTGCCACAGCAACGACTGGCGCTACATTTTCAGTGCTTATAACTGGCGCTTTAGTGAAAGAAACAACGTCTTCTTTATAAACACGCCCTTTCTTGCCACTGCCTGGTATTTCATGAATATTAACATTTAATTCGCGAGCTACACGGCGCACCGCCGGGCTAGCAACAGCTTTACTGTTAATAATCTTTTTCTCAACAGCTGCTGCAATAGTTGTTAAAGCCACTTTTTCAACGGCAGAAACCGTTGGCGTTTCAAGAGTTTCTGCCGCGACAACTGCATTCTGATGGCCATTAGCCGCCAGTTTTTCTATTTCAAATAAAGGCGCATGTACTTTCGCAATTTCACCTTTAGCATAGTAAAGCTTAGTCACAGTACCGTTATGCATCGCTGGAATTTGTACTAGCGCTTTGTCTGTCATTACATCAGCAATGGGTTGATCTTCAACAATCACATCACCTTCTTTAACTAACCATTCAACGAGTTCACACTCAACAATACCTTCACCAATATCAGGTAAGATAAAGTCTTCACGTTCAAGTGTTGGCTCACCATGAGTCGAAGCCGCAACTGAATGCTCAGCAACTGGCGAACTTGGCGCAGCAACCACTGGGCTTGCTTGCACAGGCGAAGGTGCCTGCTCTTGATCGGTTGTCATTGAAAAAAGTGGCTGATGTACTTTGGCAATATCGCCCTGAGCGTAATAAAGCTTAGTAACCGTACCATTATGCATCGCCGGAATTTGTACCAGCGCTTTATCTGTCATCACATCAGCAATGGGCTGATCTTCAACAATAACGTCGCCTTCTTTAACTAGCCATTCAACTAGCTCACATTCAACGATACCTTCACCAATATCGGGTAGAATAAAATCAATACTCATGACAAAAACCTTAGTAATTTATGCTGTGTTTAATGGCTTCGTACACTTTTAAGTGGTCGGCAACATATTCTTTTTCTAGTGATAATGGGTAAGGTGTATCCATACCACAGATGCGTGCAATCGGTGACTCAAGGTGTAAGAAACACTCTTTTTGAATCGTTGCTGCAATTTCACTAGCAAAACCCGCCGTTAATGGCGCTTCTTGGCTAACAACTAAGCGTCCTGTTTTGGTAACAGAATTAACAACCGTTTCAATATCCCATGGTAAAATAGTACGTAAATCTATGATTTCACATGAAATACCATCAGCTGCAGCCATTTCAGCCGCCTTCTCTATTATTTCCATTTGTGCGCCCCACGCTAATAACGTGATATCACTACCTGGCGTAACAATTTCAGCTTTGCCAAGGGGTAATTGATAGTCTTCTAAAGGCACTTCGCCCACAGAGGCACGATACAAACGCTTAGGTTCAAAAAAGATAACCGGGTTTTTATCGCGAATAGACGCTAACAATAAACCTTTTGCTTGGTAAGGGTTACGAGGTACAACAACTTTTAAGCCCGGTGTATGAGCAAAATAAGCTTCTGGTGATTGGCTATGATATAAGCCTCCCGCGATACCGCCACCGTATGGTGTACGTATCGTTAAATTACCCACATCAAATTCATTACCACTGCGGTAGCGAAACTTTGCGGATTCATTAACAATTTGATCGAAAGCAGGGAAAATATAATCAGCAAATTGAATTTCAGCGATAGGCACACTGCCTTGAGCTGCTAAACCATTAGCAAAACCAATAACACCTTGTTCAACTAGAGGTGTGTTAAAACAACGTAATTTACCAAATTTTTCTTGTAAGCCACTGGTTGCGCGAAAAACACCACCAAAATGGCCAACATCTTCACCAAAACACACGGCGCGTTCATTTTCTGTCATTGCAATTTCAAGTGCGTTATTAATTGCATGTAATAAATTCATTTGTGCCATTATTTAATTCTCCCCGCGGTGAATGGGTAGGCTTCTGGATACTTTTTAATATGTACTTTCAGCTCGGCAAGTTGTGCTTTTAATAACGTTGGTGGTTCATCATAAACATCAGTGATTAAATCTTCAACGGGTGGCTTATCAATTTTTTCAGCAACTTTTACTGCCGCTAAGACTTCTTCACGTAATTTATCAAACAAGGTTGTTTCTTGTGCTTCATCCCACCACTTATTCGCTAACATCCAATTTTTCATACGAAGAATAGGATCATGTGCTTGCCATTTAGCCTCTTCTTCACGCGTACGATATCCAGAAGGATCATCTGAGGTAGAATGTGCACCTAAACGATAAGACATGGCTTCAATAAGTACTGGCTTGTTTTCTGCTAAAGCATAAGTACGAGCATCTTGTGTCGCTTTTAAAACCGCAAGTATATCGTTGCCGTCGATTCGAATCGTTTTAATTCCGTAACCCACACCACGAGAAGCAATACCATTACCTGCGTACTGCTCATCTGCAGGTGTTGAAATTGCGTAGCCGTTATTACGACAGAAAAAGATAACAGGAGCACGATGTACTGCTGCCATATTTAATCCCGCATGGAAGTCACCTTCTGACGCAGCGCCTTCACCGAAATAACAAATTGTTACCGCGTCAAGCCCTTGTATCTTCTGGCCATATGCATAACCGGTCGCTTGTGGTATTTGAGTAGCTAGTGGCGATGAAATCGTCATGTAGTTTAATTCACGGCTGCCGTAATGAATGGGCATTTGACGACCTTTGCCTAAATCCTTTTCATTACTGAACATTTGATTCATGAAGTTTTCAAGTGAGAAACCACGATACATTAATGCACCTTGCTCTCGATATTGCGCCATGATCATATCTTGAGGTTTTAAACCGGCAGCACCACCGACACTTGCGGCTTCTTCGCCAAGTGCGGTCATGTAAAAGCTTAAACGACCTTGACGTTGCGATGCGACCATTCTCTCATCGAGTACACGGTGAAACGCTAACGTTTTATAAATTTTTGTTGCTGATTCTTGATCAATTTCAGGAAGCTCAGCACCTTCATATACGGTGCCGTCTTGTTGTAATACTTTGAGGATGGGAATTTCAACTGAATGACCATCAATAAAAGCGGGTTGATGTACCACCGGACTTTCTTTATATACGTCAGTGTTCATAGCCTTCTCTTCTCTTCTTGTCTTATGGAATATGTTCATTGCAGGATTTGCTATACCCATTATTCTTAATGTAAGTGTACTTAGTTTTAGTACTTTTTGGGTTTTGCGCAATGAGCTGCTGTAAATAATCGAACGTACTTTACCTTTACGTAAACTGAAACACAAGTTGTGTGAGCTAAGTAAAATTTTGGGCATACGGCAATATCATCAATATGCCCATAAAAGTTTACATAAGCATGACCATTATTCGATAGATGTGGGAATAACGGTTAATAATGCTCGCTGCCCAATAGCAACATTAGCATTAGGGAAGATAATTGCTTCCCCGACTTTATCTGTTTTGATCTCGTTACCATCATCTATTGCGAGTACGGTACCTTTTGGAAAGTCAGTAAAGTTTTCAACGTTATCAGAAAAATTTAAAGCAAAGTTTTCACCCTGACGATTAATGGTTTGGTAGATCTCATAAATACTAAAGTCATTTTCATCATAGTCTTTTAGCAACAAGTCTTGTCCTGAAATCAAACGCGTTAGTGTTTCTTTAACTTGAACGAATTTAGCCATGTCATTTTCACCAAAGGGCATCACTTTGCCTAATTCCACAGTAAAAGCGTCAGCATTAAATTCATTTGATGAAAAGTAACTAAAGGTCGTGGTGGGTGAATGCGAAAGTAAAATAGTACTTACCCCACACGCATGCATAAATTGAAGTTGAGATTTTTTCCAAGCTTTACCATGTCGAAAAGGATAAACCGCAAATTTATCGTTTTTTGAGCCTCTAATGGCGGTATGTAAATCGTAATGACAACGCTCTCTCTCTTTATTACTGGATAAGCTTTGACCTTGCTGGAAAAAATCTCGCACGGTATTTTCAAGTAATAAAGCACGGTGGCGTTCTTTATTAATTAAACCCGCCCCCTGTCCCTGATCAGCAGAATGGCCACCAGAGAATAAACGATTCATATTTTCTTCAATAAAACGCTCAGAAATGTTAATAGAAGCTGGGTTGCCAAAAATAAACAGTACACGCTCGGTACAAGCAAGCTCTCCTAAAATAAGCTTTTTAATGAGCTCAGCACAAATTTCAATTGGCGCGGTTTCATTACCGTGCACGGCACTAGAGAGCACAATGTCTTTATTAGATGTTTGCAGTTCAACGGGTTCAAAAGTAATAAGACCGGTATCAAGTACGGTAACGTTTGTTTCGCTATTACTTTCTTGATGTTTAACTTGAAAGGAAAAACGTCCTGCTATTGACCACTCATTTGCACGAGTTAAGGCGAGAAAGTCACCCGTAGATTGTAACGCTTGCTGTTGTTCTTGTAAGACTACTTGTAATTTATTCAAACCACATTCACTAAGGCAATAAAAATTACTTATATTGTACAAAAAAATAGAGATTATTGCTTGGTTTGATCACAATAAAAGTTAAAGCGACGATAAAGAAAAGTGATGAGAAGTAGCGACGTTTGGCAGTGCTAGCATATAATATGGGTTAATGATTTAGGTCACTAACCCATATTATTATGTTATTTCAATTTATAGCAGGGTAAAAATTCTGATACCTTTATCTTAACTATCGACCTATAAACCGGCTTTAGTAAAAGCAGCACTTACCAGTACTTGGGCTTCGGTAATAATAAGGGCTAAGTGTTTTTGATCGATAAAACTCTCGGCATAAATTTTATAAATATCTTCGGTCCCTGAAGGACGAGCAGCAAACCAACCATTGTCAGTCGTAACTTTCACACCACCAATAGCGGCATTGTTGCCAGGTGCGTGTGATAAAACTTGGTTAATTTTTTCACCAGCGAGCATCGTAGTCGTAATGTCGTTAGCGCTTAATGAAGTTAGCACTTGTTTTTGTTCAAAACTTGCAATGGCTTCAACACGGCCATAACAAGGCTCACCTAATTTTTCAGCAAGCTCTTGGTATAGTTGATAGGGGTCTTTACCGGTAACAGCAAGAATTTCTGCTGCCAGTAACGCCATAATAAAACCGTCTTTATCTGTTGTCCAGCAACTACCATCACGAGATAAAAAAGCAGCACCCGCACTCTCTTCACCACCAAATGCATATGAAGCATCACTGAGACCATCGACAAACCATTTAAAGCCCACCGGCACTTCTGATAAAGGACGGTCAATATAGTTAGCAACACGGTCTATAAGTGAACTAGACACTAACGTTTTCCCAATTTTACTGGTTTTAGGCCAGTCACGATGAGTCATCAAATAATATATAGCAACGGCTAAGTAATGATTAGGGTTCATTAACCCGCCCGTGCGAGTGACGATACCGTGGCGATCAAAATCGGGATCATTGCCAACAGCAATATCAAACTTGTCTTTTAAAGCAATGAGTCCGGCCATGGCATAAGGAGATGAGCAATCCATGCGAATTTTGCCATCTTTATCAAGTGGCATAAAAGCAAAACTGGCATCAACAACAGGATTGACAACTTCAAGATTTAACTGATATTTCTTTGCGATAACTGGCCAGTAATGAATCCCTGAACCACCAAGCGGATCAACACCAATTTTAACACCGGCTTTCGCAATAGCTTTCATGTCAACCACTTGTTCAAGTTCGTTAACATAAAAAGTAATAAAGTCTTGTTTTGATAATAAAGCGGACGAACAAGCTTGCTGGTAGCTAACTTGTTTGACATTGATGAGCTTTTCGGCAATTAAGTCATTGGCTCGTTGTTCAATTTTTTTAGTCACACCACCTTCAGCTGGCCCGCCATGAGCTGGATTATATTTAATGCCGCCATCTGTTGGTGGATTGTGAGAAGGGGTAATAATTAAACCATCGGCTTGCTTATCTTTATTTATCGATAATTTATTATGAGCAATAATGAGCCTAGAAATAACCGGGGTTGGTGTAAAACCATCATCGTCTTGAATAACGACCGGGATGTTATTAGCAATTAACACCGACAGCGCATTAGCAAAAGCGGGCTCTGAAAGGGCATGGGTATCTTTACCTAAAAACAATGGCCCTTTCAATCCTTGTTCAATGCGATGTTCGGCAACTGCCTGGCAAATAGCCAGAATATGTTGCTCATTAAAGCTGGTTTTACTGGCATTACCGCGATGACCTGAGGTACCAAAAGTTACCCTTTGCGCGGTAATAGCAACGTCTGGCCTTAATAAAAAATAATCACTGACTAATTTACCAATATTGATACGGTCTTGTGGTCTAACTGGTTTTCCTGCGTGTGCATGAATAGTCATGATATTCCCTTTATTTTTTATTTAAATATTATCGTCGACAACTTTATACGGCTTATAAAAGATCTCTAATATTTTCGGCATCTTCGTTAGTGTAACCTAACATTAGCGATGCTTTCGTTAACATCATTTTTTTACGGGTAGTGTTCGAGTTTGTCATTACCCAAAATGGACTATCAGGTATTTGTAATGGTTTAGTACTGCTACCACTGGCGGAAAGCTCATCTTTGCTTTTGGCAAAATATAGACGGTCTCGCCCGCGGATCTCAGAGACAACAGCAAAACTTTCACTGTGCACGCGATATAAAGCGGCAAGAATAAGTAAAAATCGACCAACTGCACCACGTTGCATGGCTAACTCTTCTTTATTGATATAATTGAGTACATTATCAATACTAGGTGGTTCTGCCATTACTTCTTCAACTATCACGGCTTCCATTTCGATATTTTCTTCAACGCCAGGCACTAAGTTGTCAGTGGTGACTTCAACATCTTGAACACTTTCGACAAGATCATCAAGCGCATCTTCAGCTAACGTTAAACTCAGTAAGCGACGCAAGATTGACGAAGCACTTTCGCCAATAAATTGGGTATTCGACACTATGTGTTGATAAAGTTCTTCATCTATTTCAATGTTTTTCATTAATTACCCTAGAATTTTATTATTCGCGCAGGATTATACTTAGCTTAAGGAAAACTTTCCAGCGCCAATATCTCGATAAAGCCTCAAAATAATTGCATGGTGCAATAAAAGCTAAGACAATAAAGGTTAAAGCAAGTATATACATTCGATGAGCTATCAATGACTAAGAATTTACATTACCAACAACAAGGCTCCGGCGCCGATATTATTTTAATACATGGCTTATTCGGTAGTTTAGAAAATCTCAATATGGTGGCAAAAGGTTTAAAAGATAATTACCGAGTAACTAATATCGATGTGAGAAATCACGGTTTATCTTTTCACAAAAACTCAATGAGCTATCAAGAATTAGCCCAAGACGTTGTCGATCTAATGGCAATAATTAATATTGAACGTGCCCATATCCTTGGACATTCGATGGGCGGTAAAATAGCCATGCAGCTTGCACTAGACCATAGTGAAAAAGTGGATAAGCTTATTGTTGCTGATATCGCGCCTGTTGCCTATCCACCTCACCACAATCTAATTATTGAAGGTTTACAAAGTATTAAGCTTGAAGACATTAATAATAGAAAAGATGCAGACAAGCAATTGTCTGCATTCGTTGATGACATAGGCGTTAGGCAGTTCTTATTGCGTAATTTAGTGGCCAAAGATGGAAAATTCAATTTCAAATGCAATTTAGATAATATTCAGCAATGTTATCGACAAATAATGGCGGCAAACGAAGGTAAACAAGATTTTAAAGGTGAAACCCTTTTTATCAAAGGTGGTAACTCTGATTATATAACCGCAGCGCATCGTGATATTATCCAAGCATTATTTCCAAATAGTCGAGCCAAAATCATACAAGGCACAGGGCATTGGTTACATGCAGAGAAAACGACAGTATTTAACAAAATTGTTAATGACTATTTAAGCCTTTAATATCGACTTATAAACGCTTTAAAACGAATGAATCAAATAACCTTTTTAGGTTTGCTACAATTAATTGATTGAAAAAATAGCGTCAAATTGCCTTGTCATTTGTGGTAAAAATTATGTGTTTAAGCGTTAGATTATGCTATAGTGCGCCTGAAATTTTTAGGGTGAATTATGTTAGCTGAAAACTTAGAACTTATTGAAACTATTGGTTTGAATTTATTTTTTGCTTTTATCTTTATTTTCATTGGCTTATCGGTCCATGATGTAATGACAAAAAATGATGTTCCCAAAATGGGCCGTATGGTCGTTTATTTGGTTCTATTTTTAGGTTGTGCTGGCTTTATTGCCAAAGGCATTATTCAACTGGTTTGGGAAAGCCAAGGGGTTGGGTAAGAGTTAACAATGGCAAAAGAAGCAAGTGATTTAACCACTATTGATTTGTTTAGTGATGAAAAGCGTCCCGGGCGCCCAAAAACAAATCCTCATTCGCGTAGCGTGCAAGTAAAAATAAACAAGCGCAATCAAGTTAAACGCGATAAAAACAATGGCTTAAAACGAGTTGAGTTTAAAATACATCAAGACTTGTTTGAGCAACTCGACGACTTAGCTAAAGTTAAAGGTGTTAGTCGCGGAGAACTTATTGAGTCGATATTGAAAAATTCAATGACGGCACCAGCATTAAATATTAGTAAATAAGGGTTTTATACCATGGCAATTGTAGGTTTATTTTTCGGTAGTGATACAGGCAATACTGAAGCTGTCAGCAAAACTATTCAAAAAAAGTTAGGCAAAAAATTAGTTGAAGTAAAAGACATCGCAAAAAGTACAAAAGAAGAAATAGCTGAATTTGATTTAATCATTTTAGGTATTCCAACTTGGTATTATGGCGAAAATCAATGTGATTGGGACGACTTCTTACCTGAGCTTGAAGAAGTAGACTTTACCGATAAGTTAGTCGCTATTTTTGGTTTAGGTGATCAAGAGGATTATTCTGAATACTTCTGTGACGCAATGGAACCTTTAAAAGATATTGCCGAGTCAAGAGGCGCAATTATTGTTGGTAACTGGTCAACTGAAGGTTACGAATTTGAAGCATCTAAAGCCTTAGTTGATGAAAAAACGTTTATTGGTTTATGTATTGATGAAGACCGTCAGCCAGAATTAACTGAAGCGAGAATTGACAAGTGGGTTACTCAAATATTTGAAGAAATGTGTTTAGCAGAACTTGCAGACTAATTTATTTCTTATAAGCCACTAATAATAAGCCTGTATCGACAGGCTTTTTTTTGTCTTACTTTTACCTAATTAGGTCAATAAAGTCGGTTTATTCTTCTGACGTATATATAAACGCCTATTTAGTTTAGCCACTAGCTCACCATCAATATTTTTGACATAAACATTGACCGTGGGTTGATATTTTTCACCATGACGGGTTTTTTCAATAATCTCATTAATAAAATCATCACTGACGTAAAAATCAGCTGTTACTTCGCCTTTCCCTGGTCTGATAAAGTCAATGTCAGCTGATTTATCCCAGACATAATATTGATTATCTAAACGCGCTAAAATCATTAACACATAAAAAGGGTCGGTCATCGAGAATAGTGAACCTCCAAAATGTGTGCCTAAAGCATTTTTATTCCATGCTCGCATTTTTAAACGCACCTTGGCTTGTCTAAAATCACTAGAAAGTTCTGTAACTTTGATACCCGTAAATAAAAATGGCGGCCAAATATTTAGCAGTAATTTTAATAACCACGCTTTTTTTAACATCTAAATCTCCTTTGATCCTATAATCACTCGCTCATACAACTCATCGTACCAGTAAAGCTATTGGTGTTTATACAAATTTCGAAAATCAAAGCCAATGAATTTACTATTCATTTCAACTAAGGCTTCCCTCAAGCAGAAGAACCCCCTATAATTTTGTTTAAATTACCGAATTAGAGAATTAAAGTTAATGGCAGACCAAAATGAAGAGCTAAAAAGAGCTGGATTAAAAATCACCCTGCCGCGAATCAAAATTCTCACTATTTTGCAAAATCCGAATAATCAGCATATTAGTGCGGAAGATGTTTACAAAATATTATTAGTGCAGAATGAAGAGATTGGCTTGGCTACCGTTTACCGGGTACTTAATCAATTTGACGATGCGGGCATTGTTAGTCGTCATCATTTTGAAGGCGGTAAATCAGTTTTCGAATTAAGTCATAAAAAGCATCACGACCATCTTGTTTGCTTAAAATGTGGCAAAGTAGTTGAGTTTGAAGATAACGTCATTGAACAACGCCAAGAAGATATTGCTAAATCACATAAAATAAAGCTAACAAACCATAGTTTATATTTATATGGTGAGTGTGAAGATGAAGAAGCTTGTGATTCATACCGAACATCTAATAGCTAAGTTGTAGTATGAATTTCGCTTGATAAAACCTGCTTTTAGCAGGTTTTTTCTTTACTGAACAACAATATAATTTCTACAAGTATTAAGATAAATTAGGTGTGTAAATAATCTTTTTCTAGACAAAGAAAAAGCGACATAAAAGTCGCTTTTTTCGTTGCTAAATATAATGCTGCAAATCCATTTGCTAATTTTTAAATTTCCTAAATCATACGGAAATTATTTTTGGGTAATATCACTTTACTCAAACTTTATTACTATCCTTAATTAACATCCATTTCAGTACTAACTGTTCATTTAATTCCTTTAAATGACTCCGTATAAGCAGAGGTATTATCTCTGTGTTAAGTATCCCTTCTCAGCTAGTTTCATCCATAAATTTTTATTCATTATAAGCGTAGTAAATTAAGTTAACTTCAGCACTTGTTGTTGCATCCATTCATGTAAATCCATTTACCTTCCATTCCGTTGGAAATGTTAGTGTCCTTGCGGGTAAATCCTTTATCAACTGAATATTAACTTATACCACTTTCCATTTCGTACTTCCTATACGTGTTCAACAAATAGTATTTATCCCTTAAACTTATTTGTAGTGTTATCCATAACTTGTGTCGTCCTGACAAGATAAATATTAGCATTCATGTGTTTTGTCGCTAGCAAGGTAAACGAAATAAAATTAACGTTATTTTGTCTTTTTATCGAACAATTAAAATTTATTACTATTAAACATATAGTTACAAAGTGTTTCTTTTTACACTTACAAATTATTGTATGATCACTGACGTCATTGTGCGAAATGGCTTACACCAGAGGTGTGACTTTGTCGGAAGGTATCAAGATGATAAGTGATGGAATATGAAAATATCACTGAAAGTTAAAAGAAAATTGGTTACTCTTGCCAAAGTTTTCAGATCAAACAATATTTTTAGGAGTTTATGTGCTTTTGTTGAAGTCACTATTTTGTTTAACCGGTTCAGATAATCGTCGTCGATTCATCGCTATTCATATAAGTTGTTACTTGTTGTTTACCCTTACTAGCGCCATTTTTTCTTTTAACAACTTATTATCTTTTATGGCATTGTCTATTTTTGCAGGTATTTTTACTCTTTCAACAAAACGTCGTCTAAATGATGCCAACCTCAAGATAAGCTGGTTGCTGCCACCTACAGCCAGCTTTTTACTTGCTGGGTTAATTATCGTCATCAGTGATAACACCATAAGCTACTGGTTACTTTTACTCCCTTTAGCTATTTCTACATTCTTAATGACCTACAAAAGCCAAAAAATTAATCATATTCTTGGTTACGCTGGTGATGTCGATTTAACGGGCTATATAAAAAAAGGAAGTTCTCAACCTCAAAAACGTATAGAACCGACATTTAATCAGCACGAAGTAAAAGATTCATTGGCAAGCTCCTATCAAGATACCCCTGATACGTTGGCTCAACATGATAACAAAGCTAAAGACTCGCCTGTTTCCCCTGCTAATGATATTGGTGAAGCGATCAGGCTGAAGCTACTTAACAATAAACAGAAGGTATTAGTGTTAACAGTACTAATATTAATCATCATAATGGCAATAATTCTGCCATCGAGTATTACCTCAGTTGATGATGACGTTATAGCAGCAAACACTAATGAAACAACAGCCATAGAGCAATCAAAATTATCCCTGAGGCACGAAGTTACACTGCCTGATAACTTTTCTTTATTGGCATCATCTTTTGATGGTATTACTATAAAATGGCAGGGTGACAAATCTATTAGTGGTTTTTTATGGCAACAAATGACCGCACAAGGTGATAAAAGCTGTCAGGTTATCTCTTATGATAGTGGTGAAGTGATTAGAACATTGGACGTTAATCAAGAAAATAATGGTGACTATTTAGCGCGGTTTTCACCACTAGATACTAAAGTGATAATCAAGAATATTGCCATTAGAAGCAGCTTTACTTTATGTGGTTATACCTTTTCTCTTAAGGGTAGCCAAGCCATTTTAGGTAAGCACCCATATTATTCAACATTCCTTGAGAATTAAATTACTATATTTTAAGCAAAAAAATACGGCTCTAAGAGCCGTATTTCCTGAACTAGCTTATATGCATCCTGCATATTATATGTGTCCCGCTTCATCCATAAAGAACTGTCCGTAGTGTTTCCTAATAATCCTTTGCTTTCCATTCATCTTCCGTGATTGCAACTCGTCCTGAGTCACATCAATAGTGATATTTCATCCTTGGGCTTATTCCGTCAGCCGTTATTCCTTTAACCTAAATCCATTTAGTTCATTCGATGACTCCTGTCATCTGGCTTGTTCCTCTAGCCGTTATTCCTTTAACCTAAATCCGTTTAATTCCTTCGATGACTCCTGTCATCGGGCCTATTCCTTCAAGCGTCCTTTTAAGAGTACTCTACTCTATCGGTCTTCCTGACCTGCATCTTCCTGATGTGGTTAATATTACGTTAATTAAGATTTATTCGTACCCATAATAATATTTTATATTTAACGATATAAAAATGTAACAAGCATGTAAATATACAAAAACCAACATAATCAACAACTAAAGTATATAACACGTCTTTTTTTTTACATCTACTTACTCAATATCTTACATTAACGTAAGATATGTCTTACAAATATTTAATCAAAAATGCAATAGTCTGCAATAAATTGCGTGGTTCGTCACAAATAATAAGAAATGACTCACACGATGAGGAAATTTAACATTTAATTTACACCGGAGAAAATTTTGTAACCCGTCAACGATCCAATAAGGTCAGCAAAGATACGATAGCGGAAGTTAGCATTGGCTTCACTAACGACAAGAGAACCGACAACAGTGACCAAAAATGCTTTCAAAATTTATCGTTACTAAAGACTCCTCTGTGGCAAAAATGATCAAAAAAAATTATCATATAGAAACTACAATATTTAATGGCTATCCATGTACCACGAAAATCTACTAAATCTTTGCTTTGAGGCTTTATTACATCTTTACTTCACAGTTCAGTCAAATGATAGTTATACTTCTGCTACAGCTAGAAATGCGATACTAGTTAAGTTTTTAAAACCTAAATTGAAGTTAGCGGCTTATAAAGATCAAAAAAAGAATATTCAGCTCATGCTACGACTGGGACGTCAAAAAGATAAAAAATTAGAGCTAGAATTATTTGAGTTAAAAAAACTTACGTTCGATGTTTATAATGCTCCCGATTCTTAAGATCCCTGACTGGCATCTAAGCCACCATTGCCGTCAGTCACGAAGTTTCATGGCATGACTTCAAAGTGCGCCTTGTTGACATGGCCTAGTGGCTAATCTTTAGGTCAACTGATAGCAGTTAAGCAGATGGTCAGCGGTTGTTATCAAATTTCAATTTCAGCGAGATGCAGTTATATGAATAAATAAGTCGTGACTGACTTGTGGATCGCACTTACCAGTCATGCATTGCGTACTGTTTTTAGTATTTTAGCGGCCAGTGATCATCCAAGATAGTTAACTGGCTTTGATTTGATACTATTGAAATTGTAAATTGCTCCTTAAGTTCTTTTTTTTCGATATTTCCATCCAAATAAAAGTGTCAGGTTTCTTTACATTTTCTTATGTTTAATAAATATAGAACAAACCAACACATTGTATTTTATAGATAATTTAATGATGGCGTAATTCGTGCTGAATAAGCATAATAGACAGTAGTCTCTTCCTGTTTCCTAATTCTAGACACTTCCCGTGTTGAGTTTTTGCTGATATGAAGTCCTCACCTTAGGAATAAATTGTCCTTCTATGGGCATTTCAATTAACGTGATATGGAAACACCAAATGAAATTTAAGTTCCGAAACCAGATACTAGCCGTGTTTTACGCCATAACCATGTTTATTACGGGTGGCGCAAACGCTGGTTTGATTACAATAGACGCCGTTAAGCATAATATTGGGAGTGTTATAAGTTTTGACGAATTTGATGATACGTTAGGCACGTTAAGGAATGTTAAGGAATGTTAAATTACATTATAGTCTTAGCATGTGGCTACGTATAGTGAATGATTGTTGCGATATAGCTGCCGACGAGTGGAACGCGGCCGTCGAAGTCAGTATTGATGACTTTATGACTTATGAAGCCTTGGGGGTTAAGACGTACGATGTTGCAACGTTTGATATTGTGGAAAGCGGCGGGTCGGTGGTGATGTATGAATTCACTATAAGCGATGTAATGGACATCGCGCCGGCCACAGGCGTTGTCGGGATTCAATGGATTTATGTGAGAATTTTCGGAAGCGGGGCTGACGCAATGTTTAGGGGGTTGAGCGGAGGGGACGCGTACTGTGAGGATGATTACCATTGTATAGGCGGCGGTTTTAGCAGTGTACGTTTAGAGTACCAATACGAGACATTTGCCACAACCACCCAGACCAATGTACCCGAGCCGTCAACACTTGCTATTTTTGCATTAGGAATGATGGGTTTAGTATCACGTCGGTTCAAGAAGTAATCTTAAATTTACTGATTCAATATCAAAATTAATTATCGACGACCCAATGCTTTGGTTTATATTAGCCAAGCCATGTAAGCCAGCGTTGTCACGTAATTTATAAAAGAATCACCAAGAAGCATCTTCCAATTAGGTAGGTGCTTTTTTGATCGCCAAGGATGGTGGAATGAGACAAACGCAGGTCCAGTTTTTGTGCGGCTCATAAAGGCGTGTAAATCTACGAATGTAGTTGTTTAATATTAATACTAACATCAGCTATACGCTTTAAAGCGTTCAGCATATGAGTTAAATATCTCCATTAATCAAGACCGCAGTGTGGAAAGGTTTTGTGTCCAGCGACGATACGCCACAGAGTCCTTTGAGCTTAAACCAGCCCCACAAGTGAGCAGAAAATTTTGGTTAATATTACCCTAAATATACTCCTGAATTTGCTAAGGCTTAATGTCCGCAATTGGCTGATAAGTGACCATTCAGTACATAGCTTAGGAGGTTTTTAAATTTCCTTATTTTTTGTGACGTTTTTTATAGTTTTCTCACGATTTTTGACGAAAATTTTTCAATCGATTTAACTCAATCTAGCTACAGCCAAGAAAATCCTGAACGAGAGTTCTAATTATTCATGAAGATCCATAATTGTGCAGATCCTCCCTCCTTAATCATACAGGGTAACGCAGACAAGGATGTAGCGATTGTTTAAGGGGGAATTACGTTTAGAGAAGGTCAATCCCCTGGAGTTGAATCTCAATATATAGAGTTTGAGGATACGAGTCACTCGCCGACCCTCGAACAGGATCAGCGCGGAGTATATGCGGTATTAAAGTCGTTTAAAAAGCATTTTTAATATGACTAATTAGCGTATGCCAAAAATATTAATGAGACGATTAAAAAGGTTATTTTTAATCGTGATGTCTAGCAATAAACATTTGCTACCCAAACTTTAATGATTTAGAGAGCGGTTGTTAGAACATGGGGTTTATATTTCATCCTTTAAATAATAAAGGCACAAAGCTATTTTGTTAACTATGCCCACCTATGATTAGTTAATAACTTCTCGCCACGAGATGACTCGATCATTTCCTCTAAAGACTCCAAAGGTGGCAACAGCAGTAGGATTATCATCATACTCACCATCATTGTCCCAATCATATTTCAACCAGTCATAGCTATCGTACAAGACGCCTATTTCCCCTTGTTTACCTGATCCCGGCGCTGTCAATTTAATATCCCGAGCTTTACCCGTCATAAACACACCCTGTCCTTCTGCACGAGTAAGTGCGGGGTCTAAACTAATATTGCTCAGGGAAATTTTATCTGCGTTATAAGTAACACAATTATTATCAGTGGTAGTAATAAAAGTTGTACCATCAAAATGTTCACTATTGATCAGTTGGTTAAGATTGGCAGTTTCAGGCCCAAAGCTATTGACTAATGATAATCTTCCAAAGCGAATTTCGACTCCCACCGGTGACGCATCAGCCGTCGTTATTACGTTAACATTGTCAGAATCGGTAATTGAAGCTATTGAAAAATCAATATCAGCGGTAAAGGGTGCCACCAGAGCGTTGGCAGAGCGGTCATAAAAAAAGTTATCACTATTTGATAGTTGATAGTGCAATACCCCTTTAGGGAGCGGATTATCTTCGGGTATTAATGTTGTTAAATCATTTTGACTCAAAATACCCGTATTCATATTAGCCGTTAACAATAGTTTAGTGCTATCAGCGCCTATCGCCACTTGGTCTAAAGTCGGCTCAGTGATACTAACCCCCGTATTGCTGAGCTTCATATAACTGTCGGTATAGTTCTGGGTAATTTGGCCCTGTTGATTGTAAGCCGTAATAGCCAGTGTTGGATTAGTTAAGTATGTTATTGCACCAATAGTGTTAGTCGCTTCGTCTTTTTGGCCGCTGTAGGCAAATGTTGTTCCTGAGTTACATGTCGCCAAAAAATAACCATCTTCTGCTATTGTTTGAATAAAGTGATCGGGGATAAAGCGACCGATATCAATTGCATCAGCTAAAACAGTAATATTAGCATTGCCATAATTACTGTCTTTTACCGCTAAGTTAAGCAAGCCTACTTCTGAATATTGTGCTTCACTATAAGTAGATACACCTGAAGAAAAATCACTAAGCGTTACATTTTCAAATTCAGGTTTTAGATAAGCCTTTAATAGACCTGTTGTTGCATAATTAAAATTACCATCTGCACTTACACCTACTGTTGGACCTGTCCTACTTAACTTAATTTGTATTTGCCCTGGCGAGTAGTTTGGCGTAATAACATCAAGACTATTGAATGCTTTTACACTTAACTCAAAATTTGCACCTGCTGGGTGTACTTTAGTTGCCGTTGACGTTGCGCCATTTATATCAGTTGTGCCCGCTTTAGCACTAACAATTAATTTAGCTGGACTTACCCAAAAGGTATTACTCGTTCCCAATACTGTTGATTCACCTAAGGTATAACTAGCATGCAAACGAATTTGACCTGCATCATGATAAATTGGCATGGGTATGACGGCAATACTATCACCCGTAAACTGTAACGTGGTAGGTGAAGTGTTTGGATGTTTGGCAATAATCCTATTGTTAGTGGTAAAGCTAAGACCGCTCGTCCCAACAGGATCGATATTTTCTTGCGATAAAGCTACGCTAACATCATCATTAAATAACCCCGTACACACTCCAAGAGTATCTTTTACAGCCTGCAACTTTAATGTATCGTCAAATACCGAACCTGATATTTGATTCGTTAATGTCAATCGATTATCGTCACCGTAGAGGAACCTAAAACCAACATTACTAAACGCCATATCACAAGAAGAGCCAACGCCATCATCACACACAAAGGGATTAGAAGAGGTAACTGAAGCGTTTGCTATTGAGAAGGTTAAGGTTTCAACGCTGGTATAACTAAAATCAATGCGAGCACTACCGTTAAAAGTAGGTGAACTGATGATATTGCCATCAGCAAGGAAATCTAATGACACTGATACGGCACTTAAACTTGAGCAGCTTTCATCAATACAGGCTTTAACGGTCACAGACTCTTCTGCACAAGTTAACCCTTGGCCATCATGTACGATTTCGTAGTGATGAACAACGGGTTCAGGACAAGTACGCGGACTACCGTTATAATTTTTTTCGCCGGTAAGTTGGTTGTTATAAATAGTACGCACATCATTTAAAGATAGCACTGAACCAAAAACCAGCAATTCGTCGAGTTGACCGTTAAAATTTACTCCATTGTTTTTAATGAGACCAATACTAGAGAAGGCTGTACTCACATCTCCAATTTCAGAGGTTACAGAATTGTCTAACTTTCCATCTACAAATACTTGCACTACTCCGGTTGAGCTGTCCCAAGTTAATACAACATGGTGCCAACTGCCGTTATTAATAGGTTGGTTTGAAACGGCGGAACGTCCATTACCTTTTTGTATTCGTATATGCCCAGAGGCATCTATATAGCCCCAAAAAATATCATTGCCACCACCGTTTTGCTCAACACCGGCAATACCAGGGGCATTCCAAGCAGTATTATTACCAACTTGAAGAGTATTTATCCAAAAGGAAAGACTTGCTGTCGTACTAAGGTATTCATCGATACCCGGTACCTCGACGTAATCGCCACTACCGTCAAAAGTACCCGCTCTACATACCTGTCCATCATTAATGGTCGTGCTATTACCAATGGCAGTACCATTAAGGCCGTTACTTAAATTATCAAGTACTTCACCACTGTTTCCGCCCCAGCTTAATTCATCAAAGTGATACTCAACTAACAGGTTTGTTTTTTCATAAACAACGATATTACTGAAAAAGCTATCAGCTCTTTGTCTTCTATCATCGTCATTTATAAAAAATAAATATTGAAAATTACCGGTATAAAATTCGCCTACAGGAATAGTAAAATGGGTTGTACCGTTACCGGTATAAGTAGCAAAATTAGAAATCCCCCAGTTTTGTGTGCCATGTACCCTAAAACTTTTATCTGAGCTGATGCCTAAATCGTTATCAAAACCTAAACCGTGTATCTCACCCTCAACAGTACTTTGAAAATCAAATTCTATAACCGTATCTACGGTAACCGTATAAGGAAAATCAATCTTTTGCCAACGATTACCATCCATGTAAAGCCCTAAACCAGCATCTCTTATCTCTACCGCTCCGGTTCTGTCTTGACTTGAACCGCCATAACTAGAAACACCATACTCACCGATCACGTCCTCGGTATATACAGATAATTTAATCGGTTTTGGTGTGTAATCAACAACTAATAACGGGCCGTTATTACGTTCCCCATCATATGATTCTGCAGTACGTTGGCAAGTCGGTAATATGCACCCCGAACCAGGTTCAACAATCAGTACTAGATTATTGTTAGCCAACCAACCGGCTCTATCAACAATCTCTTGAATGATACGGCTAAGATCAGGCGTTTGATGAAGGGCACTAATAGTATTCCAAGCTGATGGTGTCCAATTTACCGCTGCTGAGGTTTTAGCTCGGTTGTTGCTAATATTATTAGCAACACTGGAAAATTGATTAGCGCTGTCAGCATCTTCGCCAAATATAACTAGAGTAGTAGCACCACTGTCACGCTCATCAGTTTCGAAAACAATATAAGCTGAATTTATGGTTGCACCTTGAGGAATATTGACATTTTGAAAGCGCATACCAACAATTTGTAAACCGCCAACAAACTCATCAAAACCAAATTCAAGATCTGTACTATCCCGGTACATGTCGCCATCCGTGATACGTTCTTCTACGTCATCATTAGTCGAACTTATTCTAATTTGTTCAGTGACAGCCTGAGCGGGTAATGAGAATATTGATAAAGCCCAGAGAAGGCACGCGATTAAACAGCGAGAATTTTTATGATAAACATACATTTGAGACTATCCCCTAAAAAGCTATTTCCTCTACAAAACATCATAATTATAATATATAAAAAATCGTATGTATCTACTAGAAAAGTAAAAATAACTAGTCAAAGATCTAAGCTTATGCCCTTTTTTATAAGGTATAAAAAAAACACTAAAACAATAAAAACACCCTTCAAAAACAAAACTTACCTTACCACCAAATAAAAATGGATACTCACTTGTATCCATTTTTTTACTTATTCAAACAACCTATAGCTTACGACTGTTAATAAACCTGTTAAATAACGAGACCATAAAGATATTATTTATCTTTATGGTCATTAATATCTACCCATGAATTACCTCAAAGATATCTTTAAATGAGGTTTTAGTAATAATATCAATATGTAAATGTAATTTCCGCGCAATATCACTCGAAGATATAACACCTCTTATATGGTGATTACTCCTATCAACAACTAAACAATGGCGTAATCCATAATTTTTTAATGTTGAAACAACATCATTAACCTTAGCATTTTCAATATCTTTGTAATCAAGTGCGTGTAGCATAGACCTTGGTATCATCATATCTTTTACTAGTATTTCATCTCTAGCAATGCCCTTCGCAACTTCTGCTACGATACTTTGCTCTGACAACTCATTGGTACTCACTATACCTAAAAAATCATTGTTTGTTGACACAACTATTTTCATTTTTACATGTGCTTTGAGCATCAACTTTAAAGTATCAGCAGCATCAGTATCCCCTTCAATCACTAACGCCTTATGTTCTTTAAAATCAGTAAAGATATCTGTAGCTGGCGATGTTAAAGATATATTGTGAAAATCTTCTGGTGATATAATCTTATCTATTAAATCTAAATCAAATAACTGTAAACTGGTCATAATTACTACTCACTTTATTAAGAATCATCTTGTCTATAACAGAAAAACACATACTAAATAAATGATATTTTCCTGCTGCTTAATCAAGGTTTTAATCGTGTTACTCAGTTAATTAAACGCTTGATTAAAAGCATCTTTTGTATAATTACAAATCACTTTTATATTGATGTTTTTTCTGCCTAGTAAATGACATATGACAGCCGAACTTAGCATGACCTTTTCGACAACTATCAAGCTCAAAAGTAACGTGAACACAATGAATTAAATGTGTATGTATACTAAGGTTTTTACGATTTTATTAACGTAGGATTTTAATTTTGCGTCCTACGTTTAATAACAAAATATCGTTGATAGCATCTTAAATAAATCTCCACAAAAAATTGTCGAGATTAGGTCAAAAATCAATATTTAAATGGTCTAATTAAAAGCAATGAAATTTATACGATTTTTAAGGGAGGAGCTCTTGGGTGCAGGTATTGAAATTTGTCATTCAATAATATGATGTTTTTGTTTGTTGAGATTTTAAATAGATAGGTAACTTGGTTGATGCGATTATTTGTTTTATTGCTGATAAGCAATACATCAGGTTCTGCATCACATGCGATATCAGTGAAGACTTCAAGAGTGAATTGTTGAGCAATGTTCGAGTTTATTTCATCGCCAATACTATATCCTAACTCTCCATGGGAGCTGGTTATAACAAATAAAAGTATGGCGAAGATAAATTTACTCAAGCGGTTCTCAAAATAAATTACTATTAAATATATATTGAGTGACAAGTTTATTTTTTCAAGTCAGTAAATGTAATTTTTTATTTCTATGATTTTCAAGTTACTTTTTCACATGTAATTTCTCTTAAATGACACTTTAGATAGCGCTTATTTAGGCTATCTACTGGTTATATCTAACAGCATAATCTAAGTAAAAACTCAGCAAATCTTAAGTTAACTCTGCTATCTTCTACAAAGAGAAACTGTTTATTATAGGCTTACCTTGAAAATATTAATTATTGAAGATTCAACTTCATTAAGAAGAAGTCTAAAAATAGGGCTGTCAAACTTAGGTTTCACGGTAGATGATACTGGCGATGGCTCTGAAGGCCTGAGTATGGCTTTAGCTGGTGATTACTCGCTACTAATACTTGATTTGATGCTGCCATCTGTTGATGGCACTGCAATATTAAAAGCTATAAGAAAAGCCAATAAAGACCTAAGGGTACTGATACTATCAGCAAGAGATCTGACTGAGGATAAAATATCAGGCTTACTAAATGGCGCTGATGACTATTTAACAAAACCGTTTTCATTCGATGAACTCCATGTTCGTCTGCTTTGCTTAATGCGCAGAGGCAGCTTAAATATAAATGACAGCAAAATTAATATTGGCGTTTTTTCATTAGACATCCATTTAAAACAATTGCTATGCAATAGCATCGATGCCCATTTAACACCTAATGAATATAAGCTTGTTGAATGTTTATTTACCAATCAAGGTAAAGTCGTCTCTCCTGAAAAACTAAGTGACTATCTAGCCGGCCAGTACAATGCAGTAGCAAAAAATTCCATTGAAGCCCATCTATCAACTACCCGAAAAAAAGTAAGAGATATAGGTCATGATTTACCCATAAAAACCAAGCGTGGTTTCGGCTATTTTGTTGAGAAAAATTAATGACTTCTATTAAGAAAAAGTTAAGTCGATATATATCAATATCAATATCGATATTGTTAGTCTCGCTCTTTTTAATTACTGATATTAGTGTTGATAGTTGGATCAGCAGTCAGTTTGACCGCGCGATGATTAATAAAGCCGGTTTATTAGAAACCTTAGTAAGCGAGCATCCTGACAAAGTAGATTTTGATTTTGCTGATGAGTTTATGCCTGAGTTTTCAGGGGCTAACGATCCTGAATATTTTCAATTATGGCGAGATGACAAGGTATTTGAGCGCTCTGAAACACTTAAGCTTTTTGAAAATAACGACTTACCCAAGTTAGACGTTACACTACACAAATCATCAATAACAAATATAACGCTACCCGATGGGCGTTCTGGCCGGATGTATTTCACAAAATTCATCCCTCAAATCGACAGTGATGTGAGAGAAGAATACGGAATAACAAAAGCGTTCTTTGCAAAAACTCAAAAGCCAATGGAGTTGGCCTATGCAACGAGTAACGAGGGCTTAAATCAAATTCTTTGGTTTGTTGATATTATTTTTATATTGACCTCGATTTTCGCGGTTATCGCGGTAAGGATTATCGTTTTTAATGTTGTTGAGCGAGGGTTAAAACCGCTCGATGAGTTAAATATCAAACTGAAACAGATTAATTTAAATTCTGAAATTAGCACCATATCAACTAGCCAACTCCCCGAAGAACTTATCGCAATAGCAAACGGAATTAACCATTTTATCAGCGAGAATAAAATTCTTTATTCCAGAGAAAAAAGAATTACCTCTGATATTGCACATGAGTTAAAAACGCCAATCACCGAGTTACTTAATTTAAGTGAAGTTGCAATAAAATTCCCTCATGAAGAGCAGTTAGCCGCAAGCTTTAAGACGGATGTACTTGCGATCACACAGCGATTAAGAAATATCGTCAATGGGATACTTTTATTGCAAAAAAGTACTTATCAAGCTGAATTAGAGAAACAACAAGTAAATGTTGAGCTGTTACTCAAGACAATCATGGTCTCTGAAAATAAGCAGTGCAGAAATATTACCCTTAGCTTTAGTAAGCAATGTGGTTATATTCAGACCAATGAATTTGCTTTCACTACTGTGCTAACTAATCTGATTAATAATGCGATCTACTATAGCCCAGAAACAACTCCGGTGATTATTGCCGTAAGGCCAGAAAAAAATACCAATAAAATACGGCTGGATATTTCAAACGTCAGCAGTTTTGAATATTCAGAACAAGACTTAACGATGTTTTTTGAACCTTTGTGGCAAAAAGATTCATCAAGAACATCCGAAGAAAGGTACGGGCTAGGTTTAGCAATTGTTAAATCTTACTGTGAGAGAATAGGGGCTATTTTAGACGTAGCAATAGCACCTGACCAACGTATTACTTTTACTATTATAATATGATCTACGGTATTATTTTATCTAGCCTATGACTAAGCTTGTGGCGTTATGAAAAATAACGACCATCAGTACCACTCAATTGCATTTATGTTTACCGCTTTAAAATTAAATATTTGCGATAAAGCTACGATAATTCGTAAACGTCAAGGCAGTTACCAGGCAACTAAGCTGCCGTTAATATTTTGTCAAACATTGATGATATAAAACTTTTAACTTTAACGATGCCCCCATAACGATCATAAGTAGATATAATAGCTATTTCCCTTTATCAATTTTATTTGTTAATGTGCCAGTGCGTTAAATCAGTATCGATGTGGGGACGACCTCACCGCTCTATTTTTTCAGGGGACGACCCCTAAATTTAATAGAGTGTCTCTATGTATTGGTTCATCTTATTTCTCGCAGGAATTTTAGAAGCTGGCTGGTTAGTTGGTATTCAAAAATCAGAATCTTTTACAAATATCCCATATGTAATATTCGCTGTTCTTTCAATGACGCTTAGCTTAGTGTTGTTCTCAATAGCATTAAAAGACATTCCTGTTAGCCAAGCATACCTCGTTTGGTTAGCTATAGGTGCGTCATCAATTTCAATCATAAACCATTACTTTTTTGATCAACCACTTTCAATTCAACAATTGTTTTTCTTTTGTTTGATCTTTGTTGGTGTGGTTGGTCTAAAAATATCTAATTAATACAAAAATTAAACTTAGGAAATATATATGTCTGGTGAAAAAAACTTAACAAAATTAATCGCGTCAATGACGCCTGTTTTAGTCGAAAATGAATATGTGTTTGGCACTCTTGAGACATACGATTATCAACAAGTTTTGTTGCTAAACCCTTTAAGTACTTTTCAAGAAAAGGAAGGACTAACCGTTATATTGACGAAAGAAAAAGCCGATGAATTTGGCATTTCTTACTCTGGTGTTTTTAAATGTATTACATTGAATGTACATTCAAGCCTTGATGCAGTTGGGTTAACCGCTGCGGTTTCTACTAAATTGACGCAATCCAATATTAGTGCAAATGTGGTTGCTGCTTACTATCATGATCATGTTTTTATTGCCGTTAAGGATGCAGAACAAGCATTAATTGATCTTAACGCACTGACTCAACAAGGCATTGCAGGTTAATACCGTACTGGTTATTGAAAGGCATTACATGGTTTGTATACTGCTGAAGTATCTACTTTGTCAGAGGTTGCCTTTCAAATTTAAAACCCTAATGACTTCAATGTTGGCTTAGTTGCCAGTTAGGATAAATCCGCATCTATGACTTATGATTATGCTCAGTGGCCTAATAATATATTGATGCTAACGTCGCTTAATCGGAACAGTTACTATTATAAAAATGAGTATTAACGACTCTTTTTCAGAAATGATGATGATTTATTTCTGAAAGTTGGTGGTTAACCTAAATAACATTAGCTGGTCAATGTATTAGGTCGCAGTAGTCAATGGTAGAAATCGAAAGTTCTAATATAATTGGGTGGCATAACCGATGTTATTATTCAAAAAAGTAATGCCTAAAGAAGTACCTATTATTGAAATAAATGCCAATGTCGTTCAGTTTCGTTACAAATATGTTTTTTAACACTGGCCACCTTTTATCTAAACTATCGATTTAGTGGCGAATGCCAGATGACATGACTCAATTTAAAAATACTAATCTTAATCTTTATAAAAGACAGCTTAAAAAAAAACGCTCTTCGCCTTTTGACTAAACTGAGGCTTGAATTTTAATCTAGTCACGCTTTAACCTAATAGGTAAACTAGAAGAATCACCTATTTAAGATTCTTCTAGTTTACGGCAGGTATTATCAATTTTTTTAATTCGAGTGTTGCAACTTCTTTACCTTCTTTTTCTTGCTCTACTCTAAAAGGAATAAAGTTATGCTCGACACTTAACCAAAAATGGGTTTTTCTTGAGCTATTGGTTTTTACTCGAGAAACCTTTAACGTATCAACCAGCCCCATTGGTGTCTTAATTTTTTCTCTACCTGAATATTCAAATATATAACTTTTAACTGAATTATCATCATAAACAAAATATTCTAAATGCTGTTCTTTTTTTTGTAAGTCATGGCTCAATTTCTCGATAACTAATAACGGGTCGAGTATATTAGCTTTTAAAGCAAGCGACCATTGTTCAGCGGTATCGCTCCCTAAAACAAGTTGGTTAGCATAATCAAATTCAATCGTTTGATT
Source organism: Colwellia sp. BRX9-1 (assembly GCF_014077195.1). NCBI lineage: Bacteria > Pseudomonadati > Pseudomonadota > Gammaproteobacteria > Alteromonadales > Colwelliaceae > Colwellia > Colwellia sp. BRX9-1. Next base: position 65,964 of record NZ_JACGVM010000016.1, on the reverse strand, counting down.
CTTTGTCTTCTTAAATGTTCGCTCATCTTTGCTGGTATATTTTATTGGTTTTATCTGTTGAGCATCATATGAAAACTCACTAGATTCTTCGGTATTAATAACATAAAAATATTTTGAAGCCTCCGTTTTAAATGTCAATTTATACTGATTATCAGCAGTTTTTGATAACATCCGCTCTGCTGTTCCATATTTATCACCTTTTCGATAAACGGTATAATGCGCTGTATATTCTGCCAAAGTGGCATTATTCGCTACAGTGGGTTTCTCTGTACTTTGTGCATAACAACTGACCATAACTAAACAGGACAATATATAAGTTCGAATATAAGTTGAGCGTAAAAAATGAGAGTAGAGAAACATCCAAATAGTACCTTGTGGTGGTGATGCAGAAAAATCACATGGAAAACGTTCTCTTTTTAGCGTAAATCACGTCCAAGGTAAATTGATTTTTATCTTAAAGGCTATTTTCAGTTTAGCCTAAGCGAACCTTAAGTTTGTATTATTACTATGAAGACACTAACCCATAGGTGTTTTTATGAATTTAATAATTAAATATATCTCTTATTTCAACAATATAAAATTAACAACGAATCAATTATTGTTCTTTACCAGTTGCTACATAGCACTGATCTTGAATTTACCTTTTTTGATCAAATCCACAACGATTATTACGGCGCTTGATAACTATAATTTATTCTTTCTGGTGTCATTGCCAATATTTTTATTAGCGTTAACCATGATCATTCAAGGGCTTTTTTCATTTAGATGGTTAACTAAACCTTTGTTGATCGCTACGGTGATTTGTTCTGCTTTAATATTTTATGGCACCATTTCATACGGGATCGTTTTTGATTACGGTATGGTGCAAAATACTATAGAAACCGACACGGCTGAAGCGTGGTCCTACATAAATTTTCACGCTATTATATTCTTTATATTTTTTGGATTGCTCCCCTCGTTCATTATTTATTCGGTACAATTAATTTATAAGCCCTTTTTCAAAGAACTGTTAAGTCGACTAAAAATCATTGGCCTAAGTCTTATCTCGGTCTTTTTAATAGGCGTCTTTTTCTATTCAAATTACGCGGCTGTTGGCAGAAATAATAAAGACCTTATTACCTACATCATCCCTTATAAAATGGTGGTTTCGTCATTCAAATTTGTCCGAAATCATTATTTTTATCCACCATTAGAATTTAAGGTCTTAGATACAACACCATCAATAGTGCGTGACAGTCAGAAAAAGCATGTCACCGTAATGGTATTAGGAGAAACAGCTCGCGCTCAAAGTTTTTCACTAAATGGCTATAGTAAACGGACTAACCCATATACCGAAAAACAAGGTGTTGTCTCTTTCTCAAATATGAGTTCATGTGGAACGGCAACGGCTGTTTCTGTCCCCTGCATGTTTTCAAGATTAAATAAAACGGGTTATGACAAACGTGTTGCGATGGCACAACAAAATGTTGTAGATCTTATTCACTTAGCGGGGGCTGACGTTTTATGGATAAGTAATAATAACGGCAGTTGTAAAGGCGTTTGCACGCGGGTAAAAACGAAACAAATAGACACTAACAAATCAAACCCTTTGTGTGATGGTGAGTACTGCTATGACGAAGCACTTTTAGCGCCCTTAAAAAGTAAGCTTAATGAACTAACCCATAAAAACACCATGATCATACTGCATATGATTGGCTCTCACGGACCCACTTATTTTAAACGCTACCCTAAAGACAAACGTATTTTCACTCCTGATTGTCAACGCAGCGATATTCAAAATTGTACACAAGAGCAACTTATTAACAGTTATGACAACACTATCGCTTATACCGACTTGGTACTCTCAAAAATTATTAATGAGTTAAATCAAGTGGCTGAGAAAAATGATATTGAAACTTCTTTGCTTTATATTTCAGATCATGGCGAATCACTTGGTGAGAATGGACTTTATTTACATGGTTTGCCCTACGCCTTCGCTCCAGAGGAGCAAACCCATGTTCCCATGATCTATTGGAACGACCCAATGCAAAATGACTTTGACCTTAATTGCTTGAAAACATCCGCAAAATCACCTATAACTCATGACAATGTTTTTGACACTTTACTTAGTATTACGTCAGTTCGAACAAAAGCATATTATATTGATAATGACCCTTTTCTGGCGTGTAAATCACAAGGTGCTATAGCACGCACCACTATAACCCAAGACAAATCAATGGAGATTCAAGACTAGTGTTTGACAATATAAATAAACCCAAAGGGTTGCATAGAGTCTATTTAGCGGCTTTAAATTCACTACGCGCATTTAAATGGCTTTACGCCAATGAGTCAGCATTTAGACAAGAGCTTTTACTGCTTATTATAGCCATACCACTGTCTTTTGTTTTTAATATAAGCTTCAAAGAACAAGTGATATTAGTCCTGGCGATCCTCTTTGTTATATTTACAGAAATAATAAATACCGCCATCGAAGCTGTTGTTGATAGGGTTGGTTTAGAGATTCATCCATTGTCTGGGCTTGCAAAAGACTTAGGATCTGCAGCAGTGATGATCAGCCTTATTGTCGCCAGTAGCATTTGGCTAATAATACTTCTGTAATGCTCATAAAAGCTTAACTTCAGTTTAAGTTAAGCTTTCCTTAAGTTTTATACTTTAAGGTAAGTATCGTGTTTTATTAGAGATATTAATAACGATGTTTACCTCTACAACCGCTTTAGTTCGTCCATTTTTACTGTTTGCATTATTATTAATTTTTACACTTCTTGTCGCTAGGCTTGGCTTTTCGATTTGGCAAATTGAACGTTTTACCGATTTTAGCAGTATGGTTACCCTGATACTTAATGGGCTAAAAATCGACTTAAGCACGCTAGGTTATCTATTAATTTTACCTGGAATAGTTCATCCATTGCTAATGCTGTCTAAATTTCAAAGCACATGGCTTAGCGCGTTAAGAGCAATGTTTTTCTTTATTTTTATGGCAGTGCTCTTTTTTGAGCTTGCCACACCTGCATTTATTAATGAATATGGATTTAGACCTAACAGGTTATTCATCGAATATTTAGCTTATCCTGATGAAGTCATGAAAATGTTATTCAACGGACACTTATTGACCATAGTTGTATTATGTTCCTTAATGATGGTGTCTAGTCCGTTTATTTGGCGTACGGTAGGTAAACTCACTCGTACCAAAAAGCCAATAATTGCTGTAACGCCCTCATCATCATCCCTATCATTTATCATACTCTTTATTGTGCTTTTTCTCTGCGCCAGAGGTACTGTAGGTCATCGCCCTATTAACCCGTCATTCGTTTATTTTTCTACCGACCCACTGATTAATTCATTAACCTTAAATTCAATCTATAGTGTTGCTCATGCTTATAAACAGTTCGGTAATGAAAAGTATGCATCAAAACTTTATGGCACTATGGCTACAGAACAAGTTATTAAACTTGTTCGCCAGGAAACTGGCTTAAATACACAAGTTTTTAATAATAATGCGCAACCTTCTTTTAGCGCTAGGGCACCCGTTTACCAAGGAAAACCTAAAAATTTAGTGATAATTTTAGAAGAGAGTTTAGGTGCGCAATTTGTTTCATCATTAGGAGGGCTACCACTTACGCCTGAAATTGATAAATTAAATACTGAAGGCTGGGCGTTCAAAAATTTATATGCTACCGGTACACGCTCTGTAAGGGGCATTGAAGCGGTTATTACTGGGTTCACACCAACGCCAGCTCGAGCAGTAGTAAAGCTTGATAAATCTCAGCATGGCTTCTTCACCATCGCAAGTTTACTTGAGAGAAATAATTACACCACGCAATTTATTTATGGTGGTGAAAGCCATTTTGATAATATGAAAGGTTTCTTTTTAGGCAATGGCTTTAGCGATATTGTTGATTTTAACAAAATACAAACCCCTCAGTTTGTCGGTTCGTGGGGAGCCAGTGATGAAGACTTGTTTAATCAAGCTGATATCGAATTAAGCAAATTACACAAAGGTGATAAACCTTTTCTAAGTTTTATTTTTTCATCCAGCAATCATGATCCTTTTGAAATACCCTCAGGTAAAATAACGCCACTAGCATATTCAACAGCGCAATTAGCTCTGTACGATTCAAAAGAACTATTGCGCCATCAGGCGATCCAATATGCAGACTATGCTCTGGGTAAGTTTATCGACCAAGCAAAAAAACAACCCTATTGGCAAGACACTATATTTATTATTGTTGCTGACCATGATGCTAGAGCGTTAGGAAACGACCTTGTTCCTATTAAAAATTTCCATATTCCAGGCGTTATTCTTAATTCAGGCAATAAACATTTATCTGATGAAAGAATTGTAAGTCAAATCGACCTTGCTCCGACCTTGCTGTCCTTAATGGGCGTAACTAACGATTCCCCTATGATTGGCCGTGATTTAAATAATACCCAGGTCAAAGGAAGGGCAATGATGCAATATGCCGATAACTTTGCCTATATGACCGATGAGAATGTCACAATACTGCAACCACAAAAGCCACCAGTAAATTTTGACTATTCTTTAAAGAAAAAGAAACTAGAACCTAAAGCAATTAACGCGAAACTTGCTGAGATCGCTTTAGCCCATGCTTTATGGGGAAGTTTAGCCTATGAAAATCAGTGGTATTCCAGTAAAACTGAGTAAAAGACTGAGTAATCGAAACTTAAGTTATTATTTTTAATAACTTATTAATGATATCACTGACATATTTTCGTCAGCATTCCATTCGTGAGCTTTATTAAGTCGGCGGGGCTCAATTCTATTTCTAATCCTCGCCGGCCTGCACTCACATAGATAGAGGCGTAATGGTTAGCTGAGGCGTCAACAATTGTTCTCAGTGCTTTTTTTTGCCCAAGTGGGCTTACTCCTCCAAGAACATACCCCGTTGAACGTTCAACATCAGACTTATCAGCCATATTAGCTTTTTTAGCTCCAACAGCTTTTGCAATAAGCTTCATACTAAGCATAGCGGAAACCGGAATAATACCTACGGCTAAGCTTTTATCATCTAGCATTACCACTAAAGTTTTGAATATTCGTTGTTCGATGACACCTAATTTTTCGGCTGCTTCGAGTCCATAGGACTCCGTGGTTTCATCATGAGAATACTCATGTATTTTATGTGAAACTTTATTTTTTTTAGCTACATTGATTCCTGGTGTCATTTCAATATCCTAAGTGAGTAGCCTAAAGAAATCGCTGATAATTGTTGGCTAATATATTATTATAAAAACAATGTTCAAACTTAAAGACTTCTTTAAAGCGACTCTTTATGTTCATGCTGACAGTTCCAGCATATCTCAAAGGAAGCATCATTTGTTTCAGCGCAGCTTTTACATAGCCAGTCTTCGCCTTTGTTTCCCTGCTGATATGACGTTAATATCGTCGTCGCACGTTCAAAATCAGCCTCATTAACAAGCCAGACTTCTGGCCAAGCATCAAAAGCTGATATTTCACCTACGGCTCCTTGAGCAAATTCATTTTTAATAAAGCAACTTATTTGTTGTGCTTCAATAAGGTTTTTAACATTGTTAACCATAAAATGGTTTTCGTGAGCATAAAGCAGTTTCATCATTTCGCCCTAGTGATAGCTATTAATAGGTAGGGTGTAGTTAGCTAAAAGATTAATCAATAAATTCATTATTATTTTGTTAATAACACTGAATTTACGCAAGTACGTGTTGGCTAATATGCTGATTAAATTGGATAAGATCGAAAGAACCTTTAATCTCAAATTTAGCCATACCGAGTTCACTAACATAGACTTCTATTTCACAATCCAAATCTAATGTGCCAGATGACTCAACTGAAAAAGCCTGTATTTTGCTATAAGGTAAAGAAGTATAGTCGACCTTTGAACCGGTAATTCCCTGAACGTTGGCGGCAATAATGCGCTTATTCGTGAATACCACTTGGTCTCTAATACTCTTAAAGGCCGCAAAAATTGACTCCCCCTCAATCATAAACTTGTGAAAGTCTTCTCTCGCATCTTCGATTTCTATTGGTTTTAATTTGAACACCGAAGAGTTTTTAAAATCTATCATAGTTAATCCTTATGTAAATAATTTTCGAATACCGTAATAAAAAGCATAGCTTTGCAGTATTGACAAACGTGACATTTATCTCCAACTTCATGGTTTCCCACGATAATGTTACGCCATAGCAGTATAGTTGGGGTGTGTTTGTACCCTATTGATCCACATTTGAATCGCAGGATATTCAAGCAGATTAAAACCACCCTCTTCTGCTACGTGTGTATATCCATAAAGTGAAATATCAGCGGTAGTCAATGTGCTCCCGACAAGATAAGGTGTTATTTCCAATTGCTTCTCCATAATTCTTAGAGCTTTGTGACCCCCTTCTTGTTTGGATAGATATTCCGCTTTACGGTTATCAGGTAAACCAAGATATTTAGCAATAAACCTAGCAACAGCAATAAATGGCTCATGGCTATATTGTTCAAAAAATTGCCACTGCTGTACCTTTGCATTTTCATATCTATCTTTAGGTAACAGTGATGAACCTGAGGCAAGGTAATTCAAAATAGCGTTAGATTCTGATAAAAAACGTCCGTCATCGAGCTCAAGTAACGGAATTTTTCCTGTTGGGTTCTTTTTCAAAAACGACGCTGTGCCACTCTCACCTGCAAGTATATTAATATTAATCCACTCATGCTCTATCTTTAAAATTGAGGTGACAAGCTTAATTTTATAACAATTACCTGACTGAATATCCGCATATATTTTCACTAAATTATCCTTAAGCATGCCACGGTGCAATAATTGCTCGAACAATTATTATCGACAATATAAATAATAGCTTGTGTAATCAAACAGCGTAATACTTTACTGACTAGCTATGCCGATTACTCGTCCAACAACCAACCTTGCTCTACCGCATTATCAATTTGCTGACAAACATATAACCATAACTGAGGAGCGAGTCCTTCAAGAAAACTATTACGTTTTAGTACCTGTGATTTGTTAACCTTATGCTTAACCCAACTGCCCCCCTCATTCTTTATATTTTGTAAAAAGGGTAAAACGCTGTCTATGGCTTTAGCAAATCGAGCATCAACAGTTTCAGCTTCTTCGAACTCTAACCATAAGGCATTAAAAGCTTGAAATTGTTTATCCGGCAATAAACCAAAGATACGGGTTGCTGCAGCAATTTCTTTTTCTTGTTGCTCTGCTAGTGCTTGTTTATCGGAAAAAGCAAACATATCCCCTGCATCTATCTCGACAATATCGTGAATAAGTAACATACTCATCACTCGTGCTATATTGACCTTCTCTACTGCATACTCTTGAAGTATTTCAGCCGTTAATGAAATATGCCAACTGTGCTCTGCACTGTTCTCAAATCTATTTTTATCAGACTTGACCAGCGCTTGTCGATAAATTCCTTTGAGCCTATCTAATTCAATAATAAAATCTAATTGTTTATTGAGTTCTTCCATTGTTTTTCCAAAATGATAAGGTAAATGAAGCATAATTTGACGACAGTTCGCCGCCTATAGCATAAAAGATCGTGCTTAGTGGTGGTCAACAAATCATCAAATAATGGCGAGGCGGGAATGAGCAACTAAGTGGCGTTTAAAACCAAACCTTTCGATTGATTAATGATCACAAGTGAGAAGACAATTTCTGTTGCTCCACCAATAAATGCGCCAATGATAAAATTAGCACCTAACAATATACATAACATACCAGAAAATATCAGCACGCTTCCTAAAAGCCAATATATTTTTAAGCCATACAGCGTATTAAACACTAGATAACGTACACCAATGATCATCAGCATTATCGGATAAAACCATTCAACTTGCAGCTTTGCTACATAGAAAGCCAAAAATAAACCAACAAATAAGATAATTGTACTTTCTAATGCCAGTTTGCCAAGTGGATTTTTAGGATAGTGATTGCCAGGACGTTTAAAGTATTTTGACAATAGCATCGACAACGGATGGATAAACATACCGCCAAAGAATAATGCTAGCATACTCAATTGATTCGAATGCACTAAGGCAACTGAACCAGCAGCACACCAAATTAAACCAGAAACTAATACACCAATTCCACCATCAAAATATGAAAAGCGCATATTTTCCTGTGCTGCTTCAAACTTCATCTAAACTCCTTAACTTTGCAATGCATGTCCTATTAACGGCAATTCACTAACAATAATATCCTTAACAAAAATATTGAGTAAACCCCTATAGCTAATACTTAGTGTTTGAACATTTTTTGTAAGCTAAAATGGATAGTTAAAGCACAAAAAGTTGATTAATCAACAAAATATAACATTGGCCACTTTGAAAATACAACCGCTACATTTTTAACTTAGGTAAAAAAACACCTTAAATTAAGTAAAAAAATACCAAATATTAATTTGGTATTTATCTAAAGTTGACCAAGAGAATCAGTTTAACTTTTACTTCGGTAATGAATCATCAGTGAACCCGAAACATTACCAATAGAGAGCTCTTTAACCAGTTCATAATCAACTTCTTTAAAAAATTGTTGATATTTCTTTGTTGTCGCATAAACAGCAACCCCTTCACTTGCAGAGTGCTCTTCTAATATTGTATTGACGGCTGCCATAAGGTAATGACCAAAGCCATGATGTTGATGTAAAGGATGAATCGCAATAAAGGCAAGCATATGAAATTTCTTCATTGGTACAGCAGCAAGTACTGTTTTTTCTTTTTCAATCATCTGTTTGGTACTAAAGTAGCCAGCACCTAGCATCATCTTTAAACGCCAGTGCCAAAATCGCTCTGAACTAACACTTTCATCTGGGCTATTTAAACAAGCAACACCTACCATTGCCTCCCCCAAGTATAAGCCAACCATAGGTTGTTTAGCATGCCAAAAAGCACTTAACTCTTCTCGAATGGCTGCACGCAACTTTTGTTCGTACTCGTTGTTTTCATTGGAAAATATTTCTAGAAAAACAGGATCATCATGATAAGCTTGATACAATAAAGAGGCAGCGAGTTTTAAATCTTCACCTGACAAATAAGCAGCTTTTATATCAAGATTTTTTTTATCACGTATTACTTCTGACATACCTTGTCATCCTTGCGTTTATTATTTTTATTTCATCACCATAGCAGTAAAAAACGAATAAGGTCAAACAAAACTCCAACGCTTTCAAGCTATTTTCTTAAGACAAATATGTAATAATAAACCGTCGATAGCAGGTGCCGTTATAGTAAAAACATTAGGGTTTAGTTGTAAAGGTAGCACTAGCGGTTACCTTTACACTATAAACAATAACGATTAACCTGAAATGTTGCGTCTATAATCTGCACCATTACCCGTTTCTAATAAAACACCATCTACAAAATGTAAATATGTGCACTCGTCCTTAGTGGTTAAATCATCTTTATGGACACGATGAGTACGATAAAAGAGCACCTGTATTTCTTTACCGTCTATTTGGTATTTTTCATTGAAGTCGCCAAGCCCTAGCTTTTGCTTAACATCACTATAGCTGGCATTTAATTGAATTTTGTCAATTTTCTTACGGTTTTCATATTCACGATCGCCAAACGAAGTTGACATTGAATGCCCTTCATCACCGCCACCAACAGCAATAACACATCCCGTTAATGATAAAGTTAAAGGTGCCGCAATAAGTAATGCTATAATTGATTTTTTCATAAGTTTCCCTGATTAATATTTTATGTGTAAATATTTTATATAATTTAAACAACGTTATTGGTCTACAACTTACTTAATAGCAAGGGATAAACCAACTCGGCAACACATTGATATATATATAAATAAAATAAAAACCAGGTAAACACGGCGAACATGTTTTGTGATATTCGCTAAAACATAGCCTCTTTGACAAGTAATTATAAATTTATGACCATAACTGACGAAATAACAATCATCGCTAATCAATTAGCTAATCAAGGTAAAAAGCCAACGGTAGCCTTGCTTAAAACCAAACTAAAAACACCAGTGCCACTGCCAACCCTTATATCAATATTAAGAAATTGGACCCATGACCCTAAACTGATCACATTAACCGGTGAAACTAAGAAGCTTGTTGAAAAAAATCAAACGCTAGCCTTGAACTCTCCAGAAATAGAGATGATGATAACTAAAGCAATAGCAACGGCATTAGAGCCAATAGAAACTGAATTAGCAGAGCTAAAAGCCCTGATCATTAGCCTAAAAAAAATATAAGTTAAGGAATTCTAGGGCTGAGCATATTAATAAAGCTAACCAGTGAGTCGGCCACTTTCTTATGCGCTTTAGCACCTACTTTTTCGACCCAGATCTCCCCGTTGTCATTGTTGACACTTAAAATCATATTATCGTCGTCGGTCAAGGCAAAAAATAAAGTTAATGGTTGCTTTAATTTCTGCTTCATTAATATATGCCCTATCACATTTTCTTGTAAACGTTGGAAGTCATCTTTGCTCCAAGCAAAAAGTAGTGATAAAGCGCCTTCCTCACAGCTTGCATCTAAGGTGTCGCTGTACAAACTGGTGAAATAGGTTTTAAAATCCGCGTGTATTGTTATTTCTAACGCTTTTTCAACATTATCAAAGTTAATCGGGTCGCTTATTTCACAAGGCTGCCAATATTGATGATTTTCATCATAATCATCTGATAAACATGGAGAAGGCCATTGTTCGTCTTTTTCGATAAGCGGTAAATGCTGGTAACGTTCTTGGTATTGTGATAAATATTTTTGTGAAAATAATGATAAAGATTGCATTAACTCGCATGGTGATGATTTCATCTGTTAAAAAGATCCTTTAAAATGTAACGACAAATAGCCAATAGACTAAACTAGCCATTGTATGACAAATTATAAAAACGCAAAAGTATTAAGCCAATTAACACTTGGAAAAGCCACTAATTATTGCAGTGAATATAACCCAGAACTCTTGCAAGCGGTACCTCGAACTTTAAATAGAGACAGTTTAGCTATTCACGCCGAAAGCTTACCCTTTATTGGCGAAGATGTTTGGTATGCCTATGAACTTTCGTGGCTCAATAGCACAGGTAAACCCATTGTTGCTGTTGCAGAATTTCGTTTTCCTTGCACTAGCACTAACATAGTTGAGTCTAAGTCATTTAAATTGTATTTAAATAGCTTTAATCAGAGTCGGTTTTCATCTTGGCAAGAGGTTGAAGATTGCTTAATTAAAGATCTATCCAATACCGCTGAAGGCAAAGCGGGCGTAAAGCTATTTCCTGTTGATAATTGCCCTGCACTGGAAATAAATCATCAGATTTTTTCTGAAAACACCCTATGTATAGATGATGTTGAACTTGATATTGATAACTATCAACTTGATCCAACGCTGCTCAACAATGCAAATATTGCAGGGGAAATGGTCAAGGATGAATCTTTAGTCAGCCATTTATTAAAATCTAACTGTTTAATTACTAATCAACCCGATTGGGCAAGTATTTATATTCAATACAGTGGTCAAAAGATTTCACCGAGCGCTTTGCTAGCTTACTTAATATCATTTAGACAACATAATGAGTTTCACGAACAATGTGTTGAAAGAATATATTGTGATTTAATGAAATATTGTCAAGTGACTGAGTTGACTGTTTTTGCGCGCTACACCAGACGGGGCGGTTTAGACATAAATCCATTTCGATCGACGTCTACCTTACACGCACCAACCGGAAGAACGCTAAGACAATAAACACTATTTGAGTTAAATCAATTATAAATCATTATCAATGCTGACTTTTTAGCATCTTAGGTTTACTATTAAGTCATATAATTTAAAAGTGTGTTCATTTTTATATTAACTATATTTAGCTATACTCAATGCAAATTTATCAAGTCCATTAGCCGATAAAGTACTTTACGGAAGACCGTTTTTTATGAGCAACAACCCAGCAGCCAACAAAGAAATAACATTACTGAAGAAAAAACTCGAACTCGCCATTACTTCACGTGCCGACGTAGAAAAAGACCTGAACTCACAGTCTTCATTGTTAATAACCTTTATTGAAAAGCTTTCTCTTGTATGCAAGGGCATGGATATTACGTTAGATAATAAGTTGGCTAAGTTACGACTTTTACTCAAACAGTCGGCGCCACTTGCTGACATTCAAGCACACATAGCCGCAACTTCACTTTTACTACAAAAGCAATCTCAAATAAACATTTCAAATCTTAACCAATTACACGAAAGATTCCATATCGCTGGTTTAGCTTTGCAAAAAATCAATGGCTTACCTGCTGACTTACGACGTAAATTACGTAGTTTAATCACGGAGTCAAAAGATCCCAAAGATGCTGTTATACAATATGTTCCCTTGTTAAGTCAGTTATTAACCTTTTACGATGACGCCTTAGCAGCAAAGTTTATTGACGCTGCTCCTGTGGGGGGATTATTAGGACAACAGAACTCAACAACAAAAACGGTTGAAGTTAATAACGATGCCGAGCTGAAATACATCGCTCGTTTTGAAACAATTATTGCCGACTTAGTTGTCTCAGATAAACATGCAAAAGATATCGCTGTGATTAAGTCTCAGCTCAATGAAGGTATATCAAACAACAGCTTACTAGACAGTTTTTTGGCCGTATTTGATGTGATCATTGAAGATTTAAACGATGAAAGAAATACTGCAAAAGTATTTCTTTCAACATTAAGCGAAACCTTAACAACGGTGCAGTTCGCAGTAAAAACAACACTAAACAGTTGCAAAGAATCTCAATCACAACATGGTTTATTAAATGAACAGTTGCAAAAACAGATTGTAGATATGGCTAATGGATTAGATAAAGCCACGTCTCTAGCCGATATTAAAGTTGATATTAATGCTAAGTTAAAACTTATTGCTGGTACGCTTTTAAAGAAAACAACCTTTGAACGTGAACAACAAGATGCTTTACACGGCCAATTATCGTCAATGACTGAAAAGGTCGAATTATTAGAAAAACAAAGCAGAAACTTTGAAAAACGCATTCAAGAACAACAAGCCAGAAGCTTACAAGACGCCTTAACTAAGCTCAACAATCGCGCCGCATTTGATGAATACTTCGCTAGAGAAATGGTGCGTTTTCATAATAAAAATTTCGACTTGGCTATTGTGGTAATGGACCTTGATAACTTTAAGCGTATTAATGATACCTACGGCCACACTGCTGGCGATAAAACCTTGCAAGTTATTTCAAGTACCTTAAAAAAACACATAGGTAGTGACGCATTTATTGCACGTTATGGCGGAGAAGAGTTTGTACTCGTATTCTCTGGTACCAATCAAGAAAACTTAATCGATAAACTTAACCGACTGCGCTTACAAGTCGCAAAATTACCCTTTAAATTTAAAAGTAATAAAGTGACCATCACCATTTCTATTGGCGTTACACATATCCAACAAGATGATAATGTCCATATGGCTTTTGAACGAGCAGATGGTGCACTTTATCAAGCCAAAGAGAAAGGCAAAAACAACGTTGTTTACCTATAAATATCGTCTGAAAATTCCGTTTTTTCCTGCAATTATCCATAAAAAGCTAATAACCTTGGTACGTTTCAAGTTATTAGCTTTACATTTTTCTGAAGGAGCTCAATGATGAATACGCAAATAAATCCTGTTGGCAATATGAACCTGCTCTCACAATCAGAAATAGAGCAACTTCAAAAATCAGCGAACAGTAAAACTTATCAAGTCTATCGAAATTGTTCACTCGCGGTATTAAATGCCGGCAGCCATACCGATGATGCCGAACAAATATATCAAAAATTTCAAGATTTTGAGATACAAGTTTTGCGCCGCGAACGTGGGGTAAAACTAGCTTTAACAAACCCACCCGGTGATGCCTTCGTTGATGGTAAAATAATAAAAGGCATACAAGAGCTTTTATCAGCGGTGTTACGCGATATTCTTTTTACCCATAATCGATACCAAGCCGATGCTAAACATACTCAGCAGATAACAGATCTTACATTTGATATTTTACGAAATGCGAATGTTATTATCCCTGAAAGCGATCCTAATCTGGTTACTTGCTGGGGTGGTCATTCTATAAACGATAATGAGTACAAGTACACTAAGGAAGTGGGTTATCAATTGGGCCTGCGAGGCTTTAATATCTGTACAGGCTGTGGCCCAGGTGCAATGAAAGGTCCAATGAAAGGAGCAACTATAGCTCATGCAAAACAGCGTAATAAAGACGGTCGTTATATTGGTTTAACAGAGCCAAGTATTATTGCGGCTGAGCCACCTAATCCTATCGTTAATGAATTAGTTATCATGCCTGATATCGAAAAACGCTTAGAGGCTTTTGTTCGAATGTCACATGGTATTGTTATTTTCCCTGGGGGCGCAGGAACCGCCGAAGAATTGCTTTATATTTTAGGTATTATGCTCAATAGCAAAAATGAAGCTCAAAAATTACCTATTATTTTGACAGGACCTAAAGAGAGCGCAGAATACTTTATTCAAATTGATCGCTTCATTGGCGCAACTTTAGGTGAAAAAGCACAAAACCTTTATGAAATTATTGTTGATGACCCAATTGCAGTAGCTAAAGCCATGCGTCATAAATTAAATGAAGTCATAACTTATCGCAAAAAAACGGGTGATGCCTTCCATTTTAACTGGTCTTTAGTGATTGAGCCCGACTTTCAACAGCCTTTTGAACCTACGCACGAGAACATTGCTAACCTGCTAATTAGCTATGATTTAGACAAAGCGACATTAGCAGCAAACTTACGCCGTATTTTTTCTGCTATAGTAGCCGGTAACGTAAAATCGCAAGGTATTAGAGCGATCAGAGAGAATGGTCCCTTTGAAATATCTGGCGATAAAAAAATAATGAAACTAATGGATAATTTACTGGCGTCATTTGTTGAGCAACAACGAATGAAACTACCTGGCAGTAAATATATACCATGCTATAAAGTAATTTAAGGGTAAATGAATGTCCGCACATCTTGTATTAATTGATGCGTTGAATTTAATTAGGAGAATATACGCAGTACAAGAGCGTCCTTTTCTTTTTAATAACGAGCTTGCAGAAAACACCAAACAACAAGTCCTGTTTAATACCCAGATCGCTTGCGGACAAGCGTTAACAAAAATACTTGATCATCTACAACCTAGCCATGTTTTAGCGGTATTTGATAGTGATAAGCCTTGTTGGCGTTACGAGCTATTCCCTGATTATAAGAAAGGTAGAAAAAAAATGGCAGCACATTTGGCTGCCAGCCTTCCTGATATTCAAGATGAGTTAATGAAGCAACAAGTCGATTCATTAGTACCGGAAGAAGATGAAGCTGACGATATCATTGCGACATTGGCGGTAAAAATGGCATTAAAAGATCAAAATGTTACGATCGTTTCGACAGATAAAGGCTTCCTCTCATTACTGGGTCCACATATCGGCGTTTATGATCACTTTAATCGTCGCCATCTTGATACTAACTTTGTACTAAGTAAATTCAATGTTAAGCCACAACAGCTTATGGATTTATGGACATTAACCGGTGACAATACCAATAAGATTCCAGGGGTTGCGGGGATTGGACAAGTCACTGCTGCACAGTTATTAAATCAGTACGGATCATTAAAAAGTATACTTGAAGCAACTGACATTAAAGCAACATTAGCCAATAAGCTTGCTGAACATAAGGAACAAATTGCACTCAGCCAAGAACTTATTACACTAAAAAAAGACATAGCACTGGGCTTTAATTTAAAAGATATTCGCCTTTCTTCTTAGGGGGCGTGAACAAAATATTAGTATTAAACCTTGTATAAATTAACTAAAATAATTAGCGGTTGTTAAGCTTCATCTTTCAATATTGATCAACAATTTAACGGAAATTTTAATAAATGAATAAGAAAGTCATCTCTCGTATCTTAATCGCATTAGCCATTTACGGTGTTTTTGTTGCCCTAGTGGTAAACTTTTATGATGACAGTCCATCTGATATGGAATGGGGTGATCGCGAATCATATAACAAGCAATACATAGGTAAATTAACCTTAGAAAAGTTTAATTTCGACCAAGCGATCGAAGAATTAGGCAGCCCAGATATAACAGAGGCGAAAAAAGTTAATGAAAACAGTTTTCAAGTGACATTTTATCGTACTCAACACGTTAAATCTGATGGATTTACTACCCAAGACGAATGTACCGCACTTTTATTTAAAAATGGCTCACTTATCGCTATTGGCAACACAGCTTACGAACAGTTTCAACAACTATAAACTAACGCTGAAAGCAGCTTTAATAAAACAAAAGTCTAATAACGTTTTATTAAACGATCCTTTATACTAACAACTATAAAACACAATCAGGTAAAACCAAACGATGTAGGGTGCCTGAAAGGTTTTATCCTAGATTACACAAGTACCGCGTGCTATAACAGCACCCGTTTCCTAATTTGACAAACTCTTTTGAAAGGCAGAAAAATGGCTACACAAACCATAACAGTGATCCCCGGCGATGGCATTGGTCCCGATATTATCGATGCTACAATTAAAATACTAGACAAAGCCGGATGTGATTTTGCATATGAATATGCAGACGCCGGTCTTACTGCTCTTGAAAATCATGGCGACTTGATCCCTGAAAGTACCTTAGCGCTTATTCAAAAGAATAAAATAGCCCTTAAAGGTCCACTTACCACACCGGTTGGCGAAGGCTTTACTTCTATCAATGTTACTTTGCGTAAGCATTTCCAACTCTACGCAAATGTTCGCCCTGTAATATCGTTTAAAGGCACTAAAGCCCGCTACGAAGACATAAACATCATAACGGTACGTGAAAATACCGAAGGTATGTATTCAGGCTTAGGACAAATATTGTCTGATGATGGCGAAGTTGCTGAAGCAAAAAGTTTAATTACCCGTGAAGGTGCTGAACGCATTCTTACTTTTGCCTATGAAACGGCTATCAAAGAAGGTAGAAAAAAAGTAACAGCTGTTCATAAAGCGAATATTTTAAAATCAACTTCTGGCTTGTTTTTAAAAGTTGCGCGTGAAGTTGCTGCCCGTTATCCACAAATAGAATCGACAGAAATGATCGTTGATAATTGTTGTATGCAATTAGTAATGAACCCAGAACAATTCGATGTCATTGTAACAACCAACTTATTTGGTGATATTTTATCTGACTTGTGTGCAGGTTTAGTTGGTGGTTTAGGTATGGCTCCTGGCGCTAACATTGGTGGCGACTGCGCTATTTTTGAAGCTGTGCATGGTAGTGCACCAGATATTGCAGGCAAAAATTTAGCTAACCCTACTTCAGTGATATTAGCCGCTATTCAAATGCTTGAATATTTAAACATGGGTGATAAAGCCAGTAAGATCCGTAATGCAATTACAGATGTTATTGCTACGGGTGATAGAACGACTCGTGATTTAGGCGGCACTCACGGCACCACTGATTTTACCCAAGCGGTATTAGAGCGTTTATAAACCTAACGGGTTAGAAGTTGTTAGTAATACCCGCTTGTAACAGACATTAAAAAACCGACATTACGTCGGTTTTTTAATGCAAGAAGAGCCGTGCTATTCTTCTTTCATTGGCGGTGGAGATAATAATCTTGCATGAACAGTTATTTCTTCACGATCATAATAAAGGTGCTTAGCGTAGAGTTCATACTTTACTTTATGCTCACTAAAAGCATCTTTAAGTATTTGTAAGTCATTAGTGACTTCCTGATAACGGCCTTTCATTGGCAACTTTAAATTAAATATAGCTTCTTTACAGTAACCTTTTAATAACCACTCAGCCATTAGCTTAGCAACGCGTTGAGGTTTTTCGATCATGTCACATACTAACCAATGAACATTTTGTTTCATTGGTACATATTTGAAACCGTCCATCATGCGATGTTTAACTTGCCCTGTATCCATTAATGACTCAGCCATAGCGCCATTATCAATAGCTGTCACCATCATACCACGACGTACTAATTGATATGTCCAACCACCAGGAGCAGCGCCTAAATCAACGGCTTTAAGACCTGATGTTAAACGTTCGTCCCATTCATCGCGAGGTACAAAGTGAAGAAAAGCTTCATCTAATTTTAATGTTGAACGGCTCGGTGAAGCGCTTGGAAACTTCAACCTTGGAATACCCATAGTATAAACAGAGCTATTATCGGCTAACGAAAAACCAAAAATAGCTTCTTTACCACTTAGAAAAAGACCATGTAAGATAGCGCCATCGTTATCACCTTTTTCCATAAGAATTTTATTCTTACGTAATGCCTGGCGTAGCGGTACAGACAGCTTACGACAGAATTTCGAAAGTTCTTTACCTTCGTTTGTGTCAAGCATTTCCATCCGTAAATCAGCATATTGCCATTCGGTACCTAAAACTTCGGTAATAGCTTCAACACGATTGTAATCAGGTAAGTCAATTTTATCTGTTACGGTAACAAACCAATCGCGAGCGAATATCAGGCGGCGCAATGGGATTTTTTCCATTAAAACTTCACCGTCTTGAGGATTGTTTAAATGAAAATAGACTAAACCTTCGTTTTTAGTTAGCTGTAAATAGCCAAACACTTCATTCCACGCGGCTTTTTCTTGAATTTCTGCACCACACTCTTTTTCAAAGCCTGGGCGACAATATAATATAATAGAGGTCATAACTAATTTACCTACAAACGATCTTGGTCTGTGTTTAAAGTACACAGAGTACTATTAATTCCCGCCCAGCTGATACACAACCAACCCAGCGCAAATGATATACCACCAAAGGGAACTATTTTTCCAATAACAGTAAAATCAAAAAATGTTTTTATATACAAAACACCACTAAAAAATAAAATCCCGGCTATAAAAAAGCTTACTGATAAATATAAAAGATTAATAACTTTAGCCGCATGACGCTTACTCATTAGAACTTGCAACCAAATGGCCACAGTAAGTAGTGCTATAGTATGAAAAAATTGATATTGCAATGCATTGGCAAGGCGTGATTGTACTTCATTTGGTAAATTTGCCCCAGCATGAGCAAACCAAGCGCCGAATAATACAGAAAAACAGCCACTGATACCAATAAATATCATAATGGCGGTCAAGTAATTTCTATAAACACAACTATATTTCATCTGGGTTATGCTCATCAATAAATTTAACCATTTCATTAACCGCCGATTGTATGTGTTGAGCATGGGTAAAACCTGACTTTACTCGTGGTTTCAAATTATGATCCCCATCGGTAAAAAATATACAGTGACAACGCTCTGAAAATTCATATTGTGCAATTTCTTCTTGGCTACCTAACGCATCTCGAGTGCCCTGTAAAATTAATATAGGCATTTGTGTTTCTTGCAAAGGTGCCAACCTTAATTTTTCAGGTTTTTTCTGTGGATGAAACGGGTAACCTAAACACATTACCCCTAAAAACTTAGTTGTTTTATCTCCAGCCAATGTCGCAGCGACACGTCCACCCATTGATTTCCCCGCGATAAAAAGGGGTAAATCACTATCTAACCCGTCAATAACGGTGGAAAAACATTCCAGTAATTTTGGCATTCTATCGGGTGGTCTACGATTACCTTGCGCCAAGCGAACATCCATATACGAAAAGTTAAATCTCAATATATTGATATTTTTTTTGTTTAAAGCAAGACTGACTTGTTCCATAAATTCATGACTTTTATCGGCACCCGCACCATGAGCAAAAACAACCAAAGCTTTAGGCTTTGCTACGGTACTAATAATAGTTGAAATATCAGGAGTGAGATTAATCATCTTATTGGTCATTTAATTCTTCTTGGTCTTGGGCAACAGTATCAAGCACCCATTCACGAAATGCTGCAATTTTACCTAAATCAACTTGTCGGTCTCGACACACGACGTAGTAGGCATTTTTACTTTCTAAAACATCTTCAAAGGGACATATAAGCCTACCTGCATCAATATCAGGTTTCGCCAGGAAACTATGAGCTAAGGCGACACCTTGCCCATGCATTGCCGCCTGAACAACCATAGCGGAATGACTGAATATGGGTCCATGATTGACATTGGTTGCTTTAACGTTTACTTGTTTGAACCATCGTTTCCAGTCACGGCGAGAAGTATCATGCAATAAAGTATGGTTGATCAGATCTTCGACTTTATCGAGTGGCTTTTTACCTTGCAACAATAAAGGTGAACAAACAGGAATAAGATATTCTTTTTGTAATTGTTCTGCATCAATATCAGCCCAATGGCCGCGGCCAAAATATATCGCTACATCAACATCACCCGTCAATGAATTCTCAGGTTGATCTACCGCTTTAATTCGAACATCGATGTCAGGATGTAAAGCATAAAAAGCATTTAATCTTGGCACCAACCACTGAATAGCAAAACTTGGTTGTGTGCTAACGGTTATCGCGCCTTTTTCACCACGGGCAAACAATCGCTCAGTTGCTTCGTTAATGGCATTAAAGACATCTTTAATATCAAGATAGTAGGCTTGACCTTCTTCAGAAAGCAACAAAGCACGATTTTTACGCATAAATAACTTTATGCCTAAAAAATCTTCAAGCGATTTTATTTGATGACTGATAGCCGCCTGAGTGACGAATAATTCTTCAGCAGCGCGAGTAAAACTCAACTGTCTTGCTGATGCCTCAAATGCTCTCAAAGCGTTTAGTGGCGGGAGCCTGTTAGACAAAATTCACCTTTAATTATAACTTTTACGTGGAATAGCATTCAAAATAAATGCATAAATAAGCAACAATGATAAATAACTATTATTCATTAGTTTTTCTAATGATAAACATTATAAATTGTCATTTCAAAAGTTACCAGAGTTAACGTAGAATTCGTTTCATAGATGAAGGACTTCATCTTTATCCCAAACATATTGGGCTAGCTATTGAATGTGATTCCCAACCCATGTTCAAGAATTAAGTAAGAAAAGGTCCCAGAACATCTATATGGATATAACGTTTAATTTAAGGGTGACCCTATGAAATTTTTTAATAAAGTAGCAATATTAACAGTAGCAGCAACCATGATGGTAGCACAAGTTCAAGCCATAGAATTGGTAGAAGTAGAAACAGTCGCTGAATTTTCAATAACATTAGCGGCTGAAAAAAGTCTCGCTGATTCAATGAAATTGAGTACCTTTAGCACCATGTTAGCAACAGCTGATATTAACGTGCCAGTGACACAAATAAGCGATAAAGAAGTAAAGTCTACGCGTGACTTTGAAAAGTCACTATTGATTGCTGAGTAAGCGCTTATCTTAATTATAGGTATACTTTAAAAGCTTTTACGGAAGTTTCTCTAGAACTTCTCTAAAGTGGATAATTAAATAATAACCTATAATAACCCAGCGAAAAGAAACAAAAAAGGATGCCATTAGCATCCTTTTTTAGATCTTATTCACTCAAAACGCATGCGTTAACTTGGAAATATACGATTATTTTGCCAAAGTTTACTAAAGATAGAATCAACAGACATTGATGCCGCTTTTGAAAACTTTTCCGCTAAGGTTTTTTTCATTACGTATCTTAAAGCAATAATTTTGTGCGACTTACTTCGAGACTGAAGGAAATCATCACTGGTTTGAATTTCATCAACTAAACCAAGCTCTTTCGCGGTACTGCCAAACCAATGTTCGCCTGTTGCTACTTTATCAATATCTAAACTTGGACGACGTTCGCGAACAAAGTCTTTAAAGAGTAAGTGAGTTTCTTCTAATTCTTCAGAAAACTTTTCACGACCTTTATCGGTATTTTCACCAAACATAGTCACTGTACGTTTGAACTCGCCGGCAGTAAATTGTTCGTAGTCAATATCGTTTTTCTTGAGCAATTTATGAAAGTTAGGAACTTGCGCAATAACACCGATTGAGCCAACAATTGCAAACGGTGCAGAGATAATATGATTGGCAACACATGCCATCATATAGCCACCACTTGCCGCAACCTTATCAACTGATGCAGTTAACGGGATATTATGCTGACGAAGTCTGTCAAGTTGTGAAGCTGCTAAGCCATAACCGTGAACCATGCCACCACCGCTTTCTAAACGTAAAAACACTTCATCTTCAGGGGTTGCAACCGTTAGTATTGCTGATATTTCTTCACGTAGTGCACTCACTTCTCTTGCGTCAATGCTACCATTAAAATCAACAACAAAAATCCTAGCTTCAGCTTTAACTATAGTACCTTCATTGTCGGCTGATAATTTTGCTGCTTTCTTATCGGCTTTAGCTTTTTCTTTCGCTGCTTTCTTATCTTTCTTATCTTTTTCTTTTAATTCTTCTTTTGATAAGAGGTAATGAATAATATCTTCTTCAACATCGATAAACTCTTCAGATAAGTCATTAAGCTCTAACTCACCTTTTTTACCGGCGGGTTTCATCGCTGAAGAAGCAATAACCGTGACAATTGCGACAATCGCAATAACTAAGGTGATCGCTTTAGCTAAAAACAACCCGTACTCATACAAAAATTCCAATACATTCTCCTGTTATTAACCTCATATGTCTAAATCGTTTATTGACTTGAGGCTAATATTTAAATTTATCTATTAGCTATATGGGGCATATTGCAAATAAATAAAGTTAATAAGTTAAAAAGGCAATAAAAAGGCAATAAAAAACCCTCCTAAGAGGGTTTTTTTAGTTGTTGCTAAAGTTATTTAACAACACCTGTATCTGTTACTTGAATTAATTGTCCCATAGTCGCAAAGAATACGGCTACTTGAGATTGCATCTCTTGTGTTGCTCTAGCACTTAACGCAGCATCAGGTGAAGCAGCATTAGCACGAGGGTCAAGTATTGAACTATGATGACCATGAACAAATCTTACCACACCAGAGCCAGCAGTAGTTTCACTAACAGCTTCCAAGCCTAATAAAGCAATAGCAGGTTCTGTGCCACCCATAGGTGTAAACGGTGCTCTGTTAGTCACTGTTTGGTCTGAAAGGTTGTCTGCGCCGTCGCCAACAACTTCAATGAAGTGTGTAGGTGTTTGTGTTGCAGCTAATGCTTGTACATAAGCAATAGGGTCACCAGAATCAGTAACGGTTTGCGCCGCAAATGTGAACTGCGCGAAACCAGCATTTAGTGTTGCTTTTTGCTCAATAGATAAACCATCATAGAAAGCAAAATAGAAAGCACTTAGTTCGGCTTGAGTATAATCAGCAGGTAATGTTGCTGCAACTGCTGCGGCAAAGTCAGGCGATAACTGCATGGTTAAATTAGATTTAGCCAAGCCTTCAAATGCTGGAGAGTCTAAACCAAAGTTAGCTAACATTAAACCTGGCATAGCTAAAGAGGTACTAGCAATTTTGAATAATCCATCAATTTGTGGATTTAGTTCGGTATTTGCTAAACCAACAGCATTCATACCATATATACCACCTAATGAATGTCCTAGAAGGTGTACTTTACTGCTATCAATTTTAATTGGGTTACCATCGCTGTCAGCACCACCTAAAAAGTTCATGCCTAAACGCAAACCTAATAAATCAGCAGTACTTTGACGAGTATTATCACGCATACTCAGCATGCTACCCAAATTAACATAGTGTAATGTAGACACAGTACTGGTATTAATTTCATCAGTACCGTCACCGTCTAAATCAAAACCACGGCTACCATGCAATGGCTGATCAATTGCAACAGTTGCTATTCCAAATAAAGATAATATGCCAGTGATTGGCAACATTTGCTCTTTGGTTGAGGTAATGCCATGCACTAATATTGCTACTGGCCAACCGTTAGCAGGTTCTACTAATGGCTCTAAATCCATACTTGCACGCACTGGGTTAGCCCAAGCTAAATCAGGAGTAGTCATTTGCACATCAATCGGCATCATGACGCTTGTTGCTGGGATAGGGTTAAACTTAGTTAAATTACGTTCAGTATCAAGAGTGGCTAATCCTGGATTTTCGCTTGAGCTTAAATCACGTAAACCAAAATTCATACAAAAACCATCATTTGCATCTAACGCATCAGCAGGGATCGCCGCTGGGTTTGCTGCTGCTAAGCCAGCAAGTGTAGCGCCAGAATCACAACGTGCACGCCACCAGTCATTAACAGGAGCTAATGGGTTTTCAGCAGAAGGTACACCTGAGTAATAAGGAAGTGTAATTGAACCACGAATATAGTTTGCTGCTGAATATAATGGGATCAAACTTTCTGGAATTAAACCCGTTAATACGTTTGCAACTGAAATACCGGTATCGGCTACGCCAATTGCTGGGATTCCTTGTTGAGCATTAGCAACCATTTGAGGTACGCCAGCAGCCATCAAAGACTTAACCGTGCTTAATACACGCGTCGTTGATTGTGTTGTCATTGCAGCGGTATAAACAATAGTATCACTGCTAACCCCTGCTGCGACTACAGCAGCCTCATAACTATTAATTGCAGCTTGCAAACCTAATTGCGATGCATTGCCTAGTGGCAAAGTATTAATATCTTGACGTGCTAATTCATAGGTAGTTGAACCCGCAATAGCTTTACCATTGTTATCACGAAGATTGTTCGTCATTACCATAACATAGGTCGTTTCTGCTTTAAGCGGTTGAATCGGAATAAATAAAACATTATCGCCAGATTTTTGCGTAACAAAATCTTGCATGAACACAAGTTCACCAACAACTTTACAGGCAAGGCCACGAGTTACAGCAGTACAATCACTGTCATTCGCATCACCACCCATAATTGTTTCGAAGACTCTTACCGACGCAGGTTCAGAAGCACTAGCGGCATCTAAAGATGTACCCGTTGGGAATTCAATTCCAAGAGGAAAAGGCTGAGAAATAGACCAACCGTCCAGTGCACTAATGGCTACAAAAGGGTCTGAACCATCAGTTGGATCTGCAACAGGAATTTCTAACGTACCGTCAACGGTACCAGAAAAAATCAAGTCATTCGGAATAGAAAGTCCGGCAGCACCCGCACTTGGATTAAATTTAACACGAGCGGTTGGTGTTACGGCACTGCCGTTTTCAACCACTTCATTTTGAACATCTTTAATTGATTCATCATCACATGCCGTTAGTCCAAGAACACTGGCAATAGCAACACTAAGTACGAGCTTTTTCATTTTATCTCCCCACAGACGAGCTTTATATTATTTAGCTTTTTATGCTTTTATTTTTTATTTATCTGTAATTTCGTGAAGCGTAGCTCACAAAACTAACTTGTTCGACCAGTTAAACTTACCGTAAGAACTGCCTAAGTGCTAGCGGTTTCTTCTTTTATTATAACTTTAACTAACATTTTAGCTAAAATTTTTAAATATTACTCGTCAGTCAATAGGTCAAAGTAGTAGAATTACTGCCTTATTTACCTTCAAATAATTTGTATTGATACTATGTTTAATTACCAAATAACAGCAAATTCTTTAGCCAATAAAATAATTTTAGTTACCGGCGCAGGCGATGGTATTGGTCGCCAAGCGGCATTAACCTATGCTGAATTAGGTGCTACGGTTATTTTATTAGGAAAAACAACCGCTAAATTAGAGTCAGTTTACGACGAAATCATCGCACAAGGTTCCGCTGAACCTGCCATTATCCCCCTTGATTTAAAGGGTGCGACCAAACAGCACTACATAGATATGACCGCGACCATTGTTAATCAATTTGGTAAACTTGATGGCGCGTTACTCAATGCCTCAATGCTAGGTGAGTTAACACCTTACACGCAGATACACCAACAAATTTGGCAAGATGTAATGCAAGTTAATGTCACGGCTCAGCATCTAATGGCTCAAGCGTTAATCCCTGCATTACTGCTCAGTGATCATGCGTCATTGGTCTTTACCACCTCTGGTGTTGGTAATAGTGGTAAAGCTTATTGGGGGGCATACAGCGTTTCAAAGTTTGCAACAGAAGGGTTAATGCAAGTTATTGCTGACGAATACGAAAATACCACGTTACGTGTAAATGCGATAAACCCAGGCGCAACACGCACTAATATGCGTAACACTGCCTACCCAGCAGAACATGAAAACGATTCAGCAAAACCGGTAGATATAATGCCAGCCTATGTGTATTTAATGACGAGTGATAGTTTGGCTGTTAATGGCCAACGAGTTAACGCGCAAAAAGCAAAATAAGCAGCTAAAAAAAAGGCTGTAAGAATAAACTTACAGCCTTTATGTTTTATCAATTAAGAATTATCGTAATTCTCTTCTTAAAATTTTACCTACGTTGCTTTTGGGTAAGTCATCTCGAAACTCAACATACTTCGGTACTTTATAACTGGTTAAATTGGCGCGACAATGTTTAATCAGATCTTTTTCCGTTAATGTTTTATCCTTAAGCACAACAAATACCTTGACCGCTTCACCTGTTGCGTCATTATCTATACCAATAGCAGCGACTTCTAATACACCTTCATGCATCATGACCACTTCTTCAATTTCATTAGGATAAACATTGAAGCCTGAAACGATAATCATATCTTTTTTACGGTCAACAATTTTAAAGAAACCTTTATCATCCATAAGAGCTACATCGCCTGTCGCCAGCCAACCTTCTTTTAGAATTTCAGCCGTGTCCGCTTCGCGCTGATAATATCCTTTCATGACTTGTGGACCTTTTACCCACATCTCACCTGGTTCACCAATCTCAGCATCACTACCATCATCTTTAATGATGCGTATATCTGTCGATGACGCCGGTAAACCAATGTTGCCACTATAGCTTTTTTGATCATAAGGACATAATGTTACTAAAGGTGCACACTCAGTTAAGCCATAGCCCTCTAATAAACGTGTGCCTGTGACACGCTCCCATGCCTCACCAACAGAACGTTGCACTGCCATACCGCCGCCAAGCGACATTTTCAATGTACTAAAATCAAGGTCTTTAAAACCAGGAGTATTTAATAAGCCATTGAATAAAGTGTTAACGCCAGTAATTGCGGTAAAAGGATATTTAGCCAGCTCTTTTACAAAACCAGGCATATCACGAGGGTTGGTGATCAATAAGTTGGTACCACCTAACGTTAAAAAGGTTAGGCAGTTAGCCGTTAATGCGAAGATATGATAAAGCGGTAATGCGGTGACCACGAGTTCTTTGCCATCTTCCATCAAAGGCTTTATTGCGGCTTTTGCTTGTAATAAGTTCGCAATCATATTGCGATGGGTCAGCATAGCCCCTTTTGAAACACCTGTTGTACCACCGGTATATTGCAAGAACGCAAGATCTTCACCACAAAGTTCTACTGGCGTGTAAGCTTTGAGCATCCCCTGAGAGACAACTTTATTAAATCTAATGGTGTTTGATAATTTAAAGGCTGGTACCATTTTTTTAACATATTTGACCACACAATTAACTAGCGCACCTTTTACAGTACCCAGTCGGTCGCCTAATGAAGTAAGAATGACATGTTCAACTGAGGTATTATCAATGACTTTTTCTAAGGTACTAGCAAAGTTTTCAATGATTAACATTGCCTTAGTGCCTGAATCTTTCAATTGATGCTCGAGTTCACGGGCCGTGTATAGCGGGTTAACATTAACCACGGTCAAACCAGCAAGTAAAGCACCAAACAATGCAATAGGATACTGCAAACAATTAGGTACCATAATGGCAAACTTATCGCCCTTAACTAAACCTAAATCATTTTGTAAATAAGCAGCAAACGCTTTTGATTGTATCTCTAGATCTCGGTAATTGATTTCTGCGCCCATATTAATAAAGGCAGTGCGTTCGGCATAAATATCAACGTATTTATTGAACATATCAGATAACGAGGAGTACTTATCTGCATCGATTTCAAATGGGACACCGGGTGGATAACTTTTTTCAAGCCAAATTTTTTGCGTTTGTTGCACTTTGCGACTCCTCTAATAATAGCTTAACTGTAGACGATTATTGGTTTTACTCGATTAATACTTTTATATTTTACGTATTATTTTTTAATCGATATCGTCATTTTACTCTATATGAATGAATTTTTATTTTTTAAAACGGATGTTTGAATTTTCTTTTTACGTGATTACTGGTCTGATGTCTATAAATTTTAGCCACGTTTACCGTTTTCTCTTTATAAACGGTAACATTTAGAAAAAATCAGCCAATAAACTCTAAAATATGTCTACTAGTCTGCTCAGGTTCAGCCATATGGAAGTGATGTCCCCCAATTAATTTATAGCTGATAAAGTTATCAAACAATGGACCAAATTCTTTCAAACCAGTTTGTACAAATGACAAGCCTTTGTCACCATAAATTAATTGCACAGGAATTGTAATATCTTCAATAAACTGTTTTGCTTGCGCCAACGTCAGCCGATACGGCGATGTATTCCTTAAACGACGGTCAGTTCGCCAAATAAAGCCATTACCATCTTCAATAATCCCCCGTTCAACCAATAATTTTGCTTGTTGAAAGTTTAAATCAGACACTTGTACTCTAGCCTTAATTGCAGAATCTAAACTGGGGTGAAATTTTTTCTTTTTTGCTGAAGGCGATAATTGTTGATTGCACGTTAAACGACTTAACAGGCCCTTACGTAAATGCTCGGTCGCTTCCTCAGCTTCACCACTAATAAAGCCAATTGAATCAAGTAAGGTTAATGACTTAACCTTTTCAGGAAAAGCGGCTGAGAATGCTGATGAAATCATTCCGCCCATTGAATGGGCAACTATATCAACTTTCTGCCAGTGATTTACTTCCCACAGCAATAACAAATCATAAACGTAATCGATAAAATGATAATGGGCATCGGCACTTCTGTGGGACGATAAGCCATGCCCCGGCCAATCTATAGCGATAACACGCTTACCTTTAAAGTAAGGTAACATAGGTACAAAACTAGCCGCGTTATCTAACCAACCATGTAGACACAAGACTAGCTCGTCGTTTTTGTCACCACAAGCTAGACCAGTCAGGGTGAGTTCACCTAAGTTAAAACTCACCTCTTCGACGTTATCGGGGATACGCAAGGTGACTATTTCTTTTTAACAGGCGCTGGTGCTTTTCTCACTACAACTCTTCTTGGATAATTTGAATAGCGAGGCTGCCAGAAAGAAGGAGACGACCAAAATGGATTATGGATAACGCGCACATCGACTTGCTTTTTTTCTTTCCACAAGTGTATTTTTGTCGCGGTTAGGACCGGATAATTATATTCGTGCTCGCCAATTTTCCCTTCTTCTGAAGCGGCGACAGTGCCTAATGCAGTTATACTGCGACCTTCTTTATAAATAACGGGATCGAGTAGACCTGAAAAATAAACACGAAATCGTCCCAACGTTTCATTACCTTGCTTGGGTATCGCTGATGACTTTAACGGAAAGTGAACAATTTCTAACATACTATTGTTCGCATTATTGGTTACTTTTGCAATAACGCCACCCCAGCGAGCCGCATTTCCTTGTTCTGTATTAGCATTATCTCGAACAACGACAAAGTCTGTTAATGCTGTATTATCAGGTACCTGCAATGCTTCTGGAACTGATGAACAGCC
This sequence comes from Colwellia sp. BRX9-1, assembly GCF_014077195.1. Classification (NCBI taxonomy): domain Bacteria; kingdom Pseudomonadati; phylum Pseudomonadota; class Gammaproteobacteria; order Alteromonadales; family Colwelliaceae; genus Colwellia; species Colwellia sp. BRX9-1. The sequence continues at coordinate 36,538 of NZ_JACGVM010000016.1, read as the reverse complement.
ACTTATAAATATTGCACTTACCCATAAGGGTAGCATTAAGATTATATTACGTTTTTTCATCATATTTACCTTTTCTAGATATATTCGCTAACCAAACAATACCACCAACACCAATACTAAACCATATAACGACCCATAAAAATTCAGGTATGCCAGTCAGTTGTGCTAATGCAGCACCATCGCCAAAGTTTCGTCCATCAACCAAGTACCAAGGACTTTTTACACTGTTAAGTAAAATAATTGCCCCTGTTATTTGCAAACTTGTCTGTAAGTAACTTAATTTTTTATATTTAAATTTCAATAAAACGAGTGCTAACAAAACACTAATAATAATTAGCGTTAAAATATCTCTCGCCCAAAAAATCAAAGTGGTTAGTAACAATAATGCGATAATACCACTTAATATTTGTGCTGCCCGTTGGTGCATACTCGCGATAAAGTAAATCCCTATTCCCCATAACGCCGCGCCAGCATAACCCATAAAGCTAATAAAAAAATTCATTCCTCCACGAGTTGTGCATAGCCCTGCCCCGTTAGAAAACAATTGAATTTGTACTATAGTCCCCCCGGTAAAGAGCGCAGCTAGGCCATGGCTGATTTCATGAAAATAACTTTCAAGCCATTTGAAGGGTATTGAAACAATGGGAATTTGGCTAATAATTAATGCGGTAATCAATATTAACCAAAAGTGATATTTTTTCAAAAAGGACGAAGACTTACTATTCATGGATTATTTTTCATTATGATAAAAGAAGAATATGTGACAAAACGCGGCTAGTGTTAATTAGACAAGTAAGTCGATACCAAATACCTGCTGAATATTTTCACGTTGAGCAATATTATCTACTGAAGAATATGCTGCAATTGCGGTTTGGTTTTGCTTTGATGGGCTGTCATAACTTGCTTGGCTATTATTTTTATTGCCGACTTGCTGGTTAGTTTGGCCTGAAAAAGAAATATTACTTGCTGAAACGGTTTGTGATGCACTTGAGTTGAGTTGTGCTTGCTGATTCTCAAATTGAGCTTGTTCGACTAAAGCAAGTGCTTGCTCATCGATATCAAAACGTGCAACTTGACTCGCTTGTTGGTCTTGCTCTTGGGTTTGTTGCGTGCTGTCTTTGTTGGTTTTTTCAGCTTGCCCTGTACTTTGCTCAATTTGTTGGACACGAAAGCGATCACGTTGCTCAGCAACCTGATTTTGATTATCAACCGACAACGATGCGCTTGATTGGGGCGTGTACGAACTCGTACTATTTATTTGCATAGTTTAAATTTACCAAAGTTTTGCCAAATTACAAAACTTTTTGTATTTTCACTTAAATAAAATCGATTACCTACCCGGTAGCTTTTTCCATGAAACAGTATCACGTACATAAACCGGTTGAGCGTTTTCAGCACTAACCGCCTTACCTTGAGAAAAGTAATACTGACCAATTTCTAGTAGTTCTTCCGCATTAGGAAAAAGTATCTCTGGTGTTCCCGCATTAATTTTTAAAGGCTCAAGTTCATTTTTATAAGCGTCCCAGCCAGTTCCTACACCATAGACCTGCTGATTTTCAGTTAAAGACTCATTCAAATACTCAGCTAATTCTTCAGGTGCTAATACGGTATCTTGCAGCGCAGCTTCCATAATACCTTGCTCATTTAATCGATAATAGCCCGCATAAACCTCTGACATACGAGCATCAATCGTTGCAATAACCTCTACTTGCTGGTGCCGACTGTAAGCTTGTTGAGCCATAGCCTGCAGGGTTGATACCCCTACAACTTTTAAATCAGCAGCAAAAGCTAAGCCTTGTGCGACGCCAACGCCAATTCGAACGCCGGTAAAACTTCCCGGTCCTTGTCCAAAAATAAGCCCATCTAATTGTGCTAACGTTATATCGGCTTTTTTAAGTAAGCGGTCAATCATCGGCAGTAACACTAAGCTATGCGATTGTGGTGCTAGCTCAAATTCACTGATCGTTTGGTCGTTAAACGTTAATGCTACTGAACATGCTTCCGTTGAAGCGTCTATTGCCAAAAAATTCAAATTATTCTCTCTAATACTTATCATTATTACTATTTAAATTAACTATTACTCTGATAGTGAAGTAAGAAATTCACTCGCTTGCTCAATATCTCGACTGCGCTTCATCATAGGTAAACTTTTTAAAAAAACTTCGCCATAAGGACGATTCACTAATCTATCATCACATATTACCATGACACCTTGGTCGGTAACATCTCGAATTAAACGACCAACGCCTTGTTTTAATGCAATAACAGCTTGTGGTAATTGGATTTCAGCAAAAGGATCACCTCCGCGCCGTCGAACATCTTCACAGCGCGCCTGCAACATCGGGTCATCGGGTGAAGCGAAAGGAAGTTTATCTATAATGACACAAGTTAATTTGTCACCTCTAACATCAACTCCTTCCCAAAAACTGGCGGTTGCTAATAAAATCGCTTGTGGGTTGTCAATAAAAGCGGCTAACAAAAGTCCTTTACTCATTCGCCCTTGCACTAATAAGGGTGATTCAATCTTTTCCGCTAAAATATCTGCAACTTGGTTTAACATCCGATAGCTAGTGAATAATAAAAAGCAAGCTCCTTTACTTGCTGTTATTAACGGTATCGCTAATTCAGCGAGTGCTAGTGCTCGACTATGGTGCTGAGCAGCAGGTAAATAGCGCGGTACAATTAGCTGTGACTGCGATTGATAATCAAACGGGCTATCAACAAGTAAGGTCGCTGCTTTCGTTTTCGCTATATTTAAACCTAATTGCTGAGAAAAGTGATCAAAGCCACCATTCACCGCCAACGTAGCTGAGGTAAAAACCCAACCCGCTTCAGACTTAGCAATATAATCACTGAATTTGTCGGCGACACTCAATGGTGTTAAATGTAAGACCACATGCCGCCGTGTTGTTTCATACCAAAAGCTCATACCATCGATATCAACGTTTGCCATAATGTCGTATTTCGCGAGTATGTCCACGGCACGATCGTAGCAATTATCAATGGCTTCATTACGAGAAATGCATAACTTGATCACTTGATAGAGAAAGTCTAAATCTGTTTTTAGTGCAGCAAAGGCCTGTTGAAACCTTGGCTGGGCATATTTTTCTCGCCAGTTGCCGCGTTCAGGATCATAAAAAAAGAGTAAACGAAATTCTTGCGCCGCTTTTTGGCACTTCTCTGCAGCTCTGCCTAATTGTTTCACATCGGTTAAGGTTGTTTTGTATATTTGAATAACATCAGAACATAAATCGAGAATTTGCTTAGTAGAAAAAGCGTCACCAAAGTATTCACTGGCGATATCAGGTATTTGATGGGCTTCGTCAAAAATCACCACATCTGCTTTGGGAATAAGTTCACCAAATCCAGTGTCTTTTAAGGCCATATCAGCAAAAAACAAATGATGGTTAACAACCAAAACATCCGCATCAATCGCTTTTTTTCGAGCTTGCACTAAGTAACAGTCGTCAAAGTTAGGACAATCTTTTGCCAAGCAATTATCTGTGGTACTGGTAACAAAAGGAAAAATGCCAGAATCTTCAGCGACATCGACTATTTCGCCAATATCACCACTGCGAGTCGACGTTGCCCAGGTACGAATTTTGACAAAATCTGTCAACATTGCCGCATCTAGCTGACCACGCTCTTTTACATAAAGTTCAAGGCGATATATACACAGATAATTGGCCCGCCCTTTTAATAGAGCAATCTGCGTATTCGTTGCCATAGCATTACGAATAAGCGGTATATCTTTATGAAACAACTGTTCTTGTAAGTTTTTAGTGCCGGTAGAAATAATGACTTTTTTTTCAGAGAGTAAAGATGGGATCAAGTAAGCAAAGGTTTTTCCTGTTCCTGTGCCCGCTTCTACAATTAAGCAACTCTTTTGTGAGATGGCGCGTTCAACATCTATCGCCATATCAATTTGCGCCTGCCTAGGAGAATAGCCGTTAAGTACTTTAGCGAGAATACCTGAGGGTGAAAATGCTTGTTCAACTAGGGTCATAGAAAATACTACTGATAAATATTGCCACCAGTATAAAGAATAAAAAGCCAGAGAGAAATATACATTCGATTAATGAGCGAGTTGCCCAGTAAAAAACTTAAACAAAAATATCCAAATGAGTGATATCTTCATCGGGTTCATCATGATTTTTCTTAGGGTGAGTCAGTTCATCTTTATGAGTGATCACGTTATCGGTGTCATCATGGGTGTTATCCACAATAGTATCGGCAATCACAGCAGACGTTGATTGATGCTTCTTTTTATTTTGCTGATGTTCTTTTTGATCAGAATCTTTTTTAGCTAAAACAACGTAATGCTCATGATTTTCAAGATGATCCAAATCATCGGTCAGCTCGTTAATTGCAGCTTCTTTAGTCAGTGGTTTCACACGCAGACGTTCAGGTTTAATCGGCACCGATACAACACGTGTTAATACGGTGGTAAAAATATCCATCAGTTATAGGTCCTTTATTAAATTCTTAACTTAAGTATCGGCTATTTTACTTAAGTATCGACTATTTTAGACAATTCTTTATTACCTTATGCGATTATTTTATAAGAAGTGTTTATTTATTACTTGCTCATTATAAAAATAATCAGTACTGTAAAAGCCATGAGAGAATAATCGTCACGGAATAAATTTTTCGTCAGATTATTTAACCCATTTAACGTGTAAAGTGAATGACACTTACTCGTTAAATAACAAAACAAACTATGAGTACAATATGAATATTAACCTAAGCACATTACATCGCCATCATCACCATATCGATTAGCTGCTCAGGTTTATTCGCTGAGGGGCTGTGACCTTTCGGCGAGTTGTATAACTCAGATTTAACCCCCGAAAGAGTCTATCTCTCTCGGGGGTTTTTCGCATTTTATAGGCCTTGAAATTGTATATACACGTACTAGAATTTTGGCCAACGCTTTATTAAAGGAAATACAAACATGACTACAGAAACTCGCTTACGCATCGCTATGCAAAAATCAGGTCGTTTAAGTGACGACACTCAAGCCTTACTCAAACGTTGTGGTTTAACACTCAATGTTACTGATCGACGTTTGTTAGCACATGTTGCTAATATGCCTATCGATATAATGCGCGTACGTAGCTCAGATATCCCAGGCTTAGTGATGGACGGGGTTTGTGACTTAGGTATTGTTGGTGACAACACCCTAGAAGAAGCGGCATTAGAACGTGAATTGATGGGGCAAAAGTCTCAATACATTCGAACTTCACAGCTTAATTTTGGTGGTTGTCGATTATCTATTGCGATGCCTGAAGGCTTTGATTATCAGGGCGTCAAAAGTTTAGACGGCTTACGTTTTGCAACGACTTATCCTCAACTACTCAATCGTTATGCTAAAGAAAAAGGCATCAATGTTGATTTTTGTTTATTAAAAGGCTCTGTTGAAGTTGCTCCGCGAGTAGGTTTATCTGACGGTATTTGTGATTTAGTTTCAACCGGCGCTACACTAGAAGCCAATGGTTTAGTTGAAGTAGAAGAGATTTTTAAATCTAAAGCATCGCTTATTCAAACAGCGAGTACTTTGTGTAGCGAAAAACAAAGTATTCTTGATACCTTATTGCCACGCATCCAAGGTGTTATGAAAGCAAAAGAAAGCAAATACATTATGTTGCATGCGCCAAAAGATAAAATTGCCGAAGTAAGTGCCTTAATGCCTGGTAAAGAAACGCCAACAATCTTACCTTTAGCGGGTCGCGATGATTTAGTTGCTGTTCATGTTGTTGCTACCGAAACGTTTTTTTGGGAAACAATGGAAAAACTCAATGCACTCGGTTGTAACTCTATATTAGTTATGCCAATTGAAAAAATGATGGGCTAATGCGCGTCATCTTTGGGATTGCATCGCCACGGCTGTGATCCCAAAAATCTAGGGTACCTTTCACGGTAAGTAAAGTATTAAGGTTAAAAGTAATGATAAATAAAATGATCGATTGGCAAGCATTATCAAAAAGAGAGCAACAAACAGCACTTGCTCGACCCGCGATAAGTGAGAGTGGTTTACTTTCACAGCAAGTTGAAAACATATTAAATAACGTGAAACGAAATGGTGACAAAGCGCTTTATGAATTAACGGAAAAATTTGATGGTGTAAAACTAACCACATTAACCGTTACTGATGAACAAATAACCGCAGCCAGAGCAGCATTGTCGACTAAAAGATTAAAAGCCATTGAAACGGCTTATGGTCAGATCAGGCGCTTTCACCAAGCACAAATATGTGACGACATTACTGTAGAAACATCCCCAGGCGTTCGTTGTACCTTAAAAACTGAAGCAATCGAAAGTGTTGGTTTATATATTCCGGCAGGCTCTGCACCTTTGCCATCGACGGTACTAATGCTTGGTGTACCTTCACAGTTAGCCCAATGTCCGCGTACTGTTTTAGTTTGCCCTCCCGATATCAATGGTAACCTTGCTGACGAAATTCTAGTGGCCGCAAAATTATGTGAAATTGATGAAATTTACACAGTCGGTGGCGCGCATGGTTGTGCAGCAATGGCTTTTGGCACAGAAACAATAAAACCGGTCAATAAAATATTTGGGCCAGGTAATAAATACGTTACCGAAGCCAAAAAGCAACTTGCTCAACAAGTGAATGGTTTTGCCATTGATATGCCAGCGGGTCCTTCTGAAGTGTTAATTATTGCCGATGCCAATGCAAAAGCAAACTTTGTCGCAGCTGACTTGCTTTCTCAAGCTGAACACGGACCAGATAGCCAAGTTATCTTATTATCTGACAGTGCCGAATTAATTACTAACGTTCAAAATGAATTACTCAAACAAGTCGCGGTACTTTCTCGTCGAGAGATAGCAGAACAAGCGCTTACACAAAGTCGTTTGATTTTAGTAAAAAGTTTGTCGCAAGCGGTTGAGGTTTCAAATATTTATGCTCCTGAACATTTAATTATTCAAACCGATAATGCTCAAAAGCTATTAAAAACCTTACGCAACGCAGGTTCAATATTTGTTGGTGAGTACACGCCAGAGTCCGCAGGCGATTACGCCAGTGGTACAAATCATGTTTTACCCACTTATGGTTATTCTAAAGTAATTTCTAGTTTATCATTGGCCGATTTTTCTCGACGATTTACTGTGCAAGAGATCACTAAACAAGGCTTATTAAATATTGCCGAATGTATCACTGAGCTCACCGATGCCGAAGGACTAGACGGCCACAAACGAGCAGTAACCATCAGGTTAGAGGAATAATCATGTCAACAATAGCTGATAAACTTGCCCGTGAGGAACTTGTTGATATGGTGCCATACCAATCAGCAAGGCGACTTTATGCAAGTGGAAGTGACACATCGTCTGCGAATAGTAATAAAATTTGGCTTAATGCCAATGAAGCATCAGGTCCAGGGATATATGCTATAGATAGCAATTGCATTAACCGCTACCCTGATTTTCAACCTGACAACTTAATCAATGCTTATAGTGAATATGCCGGATTGTCCCCTGCTAATATTCTTGCTACACGCGGTGCTGATGAAGGTATTGAACTTATCATACGTACCTTTTGTAAAGCCTATCAAGACAGTATTTTAATTTGTCCACCAACATATGGTATGTATGCGATTAGCGCAGAGAATCACGGCGCAAATATAATGCGCGTACCGCTAGTTGATAACCAACTTAATATTGAGGCTATAAAAGCTCAAGTGGGTAAAGTTAAAGTTGTTTTTTTATGCTCACCAGGTAACCCAACGGGTAATGTATTAACCACAGATTCAATTCGAACCGTACTTGAGATGTTTGGTGATAGCGCAATTGTTGTTGTTGATGAAGCTTATATTGAATTTAGTCCTGAAAATAGTACCGCAAGCTGGTTAAAAGATTACCCGCAATTAGTGATTCTTAGAACGTTATCAAAAGCATTTGCCTTAGCGGGTTTACGCTGTGGCTTTACTTTAGCTAATGCTGATATTATTACTATGCTGAGTAAGGTTATCGCCCCTTACCCTATCTCTGCACCAGTAGCAGACATTGCCAGTAAAGCATTAGCAAAATTAGCGCTTGAACAAGTAAGTATCCGTGTTCAAGAAACGGTGATTTTACGTCGCCAATTATTTGATTGGCTGAAAGACCAAGACTGGTGTGCTAAAGTTTTTAACAGTGATGCAAACTTTATTTTATTTCGCGCCGTAGATACTGACACTAAAAACTTTATTTTCGATTGCCTAAAACAACAAGGTATTTTAATTCGCGACCAATCTGCGCAACAACAATTAGCCGATTGTTTACGTATTAGCATAGGTAGCGAACGTGAATTATCGCTCCTAAAACAAACGATTATTAATGCAGTAAAAGAGATATAAAATGCTCAATACAAAAAAACAAAACATACTATTTATCGACAGAGATGGCACTTTAATTGAAGAACCTGTTTCTGATAAGCAAGTAGATACACTTGAAAAATTGGTTTTTGAGCCTGACGTTATTCCAGTGTTATTAGCACTACAAAAAAAGGGTTTCCGCTTAGTTATGGTGTCAAACCAAGATGGCTTAGGAACGACTAGTTATCCACAAGCCGACTTTGATTTACCTCATAACAAGATGATGGATATTTTTTCCTCACAAGGCGTTATATTTGACGATGTATTACTTTGTCCGCATTTTGACAATGAAAATTGCAGTTGTCGTAAGCCTAAACTTGGCTTAGTAAGTGATTACTTACAGCAAGGAAAAGTAAACTTCGAAAACTCTTTTGTGATTGGCGATCGTGATACCGATATACAACTTGCTGCTAACATGGGTATTCGCGGTATAAAATATAACAAAGAAAGCTTAAATTGGTTGGCAATTTCAGCACAATTATTGAACCAACAAGAACGTGAAGCTAAAGTTGTTCGTACCACTAAAGAAACCAATATTAACGTTGCGGTGAATTTAGATAAAGTCGGTACAGTAAAAATTAACACCGGATTAGGCTTCTTCGATCACATGCTTGAGCAAATTGCTGCCCATGGTGGTTTTTCATTGGAGGTCAGTGTCGATGGTGATTACCACATTGATGAGCACCACAGCGTTGAAGATACCGCTCTGGCACTTGGTCAAGCACTAAGGAAAGCATTGGGCGACAAACGTGGTATCGGTCGTTTTGGCTTTGTTCTGCCGATGGATGAATGTCGGGCTGAATGTTCTATCGATTTATCGGGTCGTCCGTGGCTTGAATTTGATGCTGATTTTACTGATAACCGAGTAGGCAATATGTCGACGCAAATGGTTTCACACTTTTTCCGTTCACTTGCTGACTCTATGGCTATTACCCTGCACCTTTCAACAACCGAAGGTAATTGCCATCACCAAGTAGAGAGTTTATTTAAAGTGTTTGGTCGAGCATTACGTCAAGCCATTACGGTAAGTGGTGATGTGCTACCTAGCACAAAAGGTACCCTGTGATGTCTGTTGAAAAAGCAATGATGAACGTTATTGTTGATACTGGTTGTGCCAATCTTTCTTCGGTTAAGTTTGCTGTAGAACGTTTAGGCTTTCAAGTGACCATCACTGACGATATTACTCTTATTAAAAATGCCGACAAAGTGATACTGCCAGGTGTTGGCACAGCAAAACATGCTATGGCAAACATTCGCGCGAAAGGACTGGTTGAAACCTTGCAAAACTTAACTCAACCCGTGTTGGGCTTTTGTTTAGGTATGCAGTTAATGTGTGACTCGTCAGTAGAAAGTAGCGATGGCAAAAAAGTTGACTGTTTAGGTATTATTCATACCGATATTATACCGCTCAATGCTGAAAATAATAGATTACCGCATATGGGCTGGAACACATTAACATCTGTTGGCGATCACCCGGTATTTAAAGGCATAAATATAGGTGACTACTTTTACTTTGTTCATAGCTTTGCCGCGCCAATAAGTGAATACACCTTAGCAACTTGTCAATATGGCTCTAGCTTCTCCGCGGTGATTGCCAAAGATAACTTCATTGGCTGCCAGTTCCATCCCGAGCGTTCAAGTAAATTAGGTAGTAAAATCATTAAGAATTTTTTGGAGTTAGCCCTATGATGATCCCAGCAATTGATTTAATCGATGGCCAAGTTGTACGATTATTTCAAGGTGATTACAGCCAAAAAACTAATTACCAATACACAGTGCAAGAGCGCCAACAAGCCTATGCTAAGTCAGGGGCAACCGTAATGCACTTCGTTGATTTAGACGGTGCTAAAGACTCAACAAAGCGTCAACTTGAAACCTTAAAGACCGTAGTCAAACATCCAACGATGACGATTCAAGTAGGTGGTGGAATTCGTTGTGAAGACGATGTTAAACAGCTACTGGCATTAGGTGCAGACCGTGTAGTCATTGGGAGTTTAGCGATTAAACAACCTGAACTTGTGACTCAGTGGTTAAAAACCTATGGATGTGAAAAAATTGTCTTAGCACTAGATATTAAAATTGATGCTGCTGGCAATAAAACACTCCCTACACACGGTTGGATTGAGGACAGTGGCGTTAATTTAGAAGACCTACTTGCTCAATACCAAAACGCTGGCATCAAACACGTACTTTGTACTGATATCAGTAAAGACGGTACGTTAACAGGCACCAATGTAGATTTGTATCGCGAGGTTTGCGCAAAATATCCTGACATCCAATGGCAAGCTTCAGGGGGTATTGGCAGCCTTGACGATATTAAGGCTTTAATTCCAACTGGTGTCAGCGGTGTTATTTTAGGTCGTTCGTTACTTGAAGGTAAATTCACACTTGAGGAGGCGATTGCATGCTGGCCAAACGCTTAAATTATGGGCTTGAAACCGTGAGTTTTTTATTGTCTAAGCAAAGTACAAAGGTTGAAGTTTTATGTTAGCAAAAAGAATTATACCTTGTCTCGATGTACGTGATGGCAAAGTTGTTAAAGGTGTCCAATTTAGAAACCATGAAATTATTGGTGATATTGTACCACTCGCCCAAAAATACGCAGCCGCAGGTGCTGATGAATTAGTTTTTTATGATATTACCGCCAGCTCAGATAATAGAGTGGTTGATAAAAGCTGGGTTAGCCGTATTGCTGAAGTCATCGATATTCCTTTTTGTGTTGCTGGTGGAATAAAAACAGAGCAAGACGCAAAAGAAATCTTAATGATGGGCGCGGATAAAATATCAGTGAACTCCCCTGCCTTGCGTGACCCTAATTTGATTTCTCGTTTGGCTGATGTTTTTGGTCAGCAATGTATTGTTGTCGGCATTGACAGTTTTTATGATAAAGATACAGGGTTGTATCAAGTTTATCAATTTACTGGAGATGAAAATCGCACCCAACAAACCAAGTGGACAACCTTTGATTGGATCAAAGAAGTTCAGCAACGTGGTGCAGGTGAAATCGTTTTAAATTGTATGAATCAAGATGGTGTTCGCCAAGGATATGATATTGCGCAATTACAAAAAGCACGTGCGGTGTGTAATGTTCCTTTGATAGCATCAGGCGGTGCCGGTGAAATATCGCATTTCGCTGACGTTTTCAAACAAGCCGATGTAGATGGCGCACTTGCTGCAAGTGTTTTCCATAAAGGTATCATTGAAATAAACCAATTAAAACAAACATTGAAGAATCAAAATATAGAGATAAGATTATGCTAGTTACCCTAGAGAACATTAATGAATTAGCTTGGGCTAAAATGGAAAGCTTAATACCAGCAATTATTCAGCATCAAGATACGGGTGCCGTTTTAATGCAAGGTTATATGAATGAAGCATCCCTCAAAGCAACATTAACAACGGGTAAAGCGACGTTTTTTAGTCGTTCAAAACAAGCACTTTGGGTGAAAGGTGAGACGTCAGGAAACTTTCTCAATGTTAGCCAGGTTCTAACCGATTGTGATAACGATAGTTTGTTAATTGCTTGTCGACCTATTGGACCAAGCTGTCATTTAGGAACTGAGTCATGCTTTCCAGAACAAAAATTAACGCAGCAAAACTTCCTTAGCGAATTAGAGCAAGTGATTGCTAGTCGTAAAGGTTGCGATCCTGAAAGCAGTTATACCGCGCATTTATTTTCGCGAGGCACCACTAAAATAGCACAGAAAGTGGGCGAAGAAGGCGTTGAGGTTGCACTTGCTGCGGTTGCTGAAACCAAAGAAGACTTACTCGGTGAATGTGCTGATTTGTTTTACCACACACTCGTCTTACTTCAAGATAAAAACATTGAAGTATCTGAGGTGATGGCAGTACTACAAAAACGACATAACAAATAAGCTGAGTTAACTTTAAGATAGTTGTTTATAAAACGCTTTATCAACAGCTATCTTTCTTTAATTAAGCGGCTATACTCAATTTTACGTCTAAGGATAAATAATTTAGAAAAAGATTTTTATACGCGCCCGACATAGAGTTATTTAACACTCATGATATTAAAAATATTTACAAAATTAATCACTGTTCTTATGCCCTTGCTCTTTATACAGAGTTCATTATTTAGTCCCCTTACAAAAGCAGAAGATATCTTAATCTTCATTCGTGATGATGTTTACCAAGATTATATGACCTTCTTAAATGGTCGGGATGTGCATACAATTAAAAATTTTTCAGGAAAAAATATTCGCCGCGATGTTGTCGATATGATTATCGCCCAGCAAGCTTTAAAAATAGGTGGTTTTGAACAGAGCTTCAAATATGCAACAGGTAAAATTAACTTTAGAAATACTAAGATGTTGGCATCAGGACGCTTACTCATTAGTTTTGACTCTTATTGGCTTGCTGATGCCAAAGCACTTAATGACAGTGTTTATACTTCTGATGCAGTTATCCGACAAGGCGAATACATTGCCGGTATATACACCAGCCCAAGTAATAATGCTGTTTTAGCTATAACAGAACTCGATGACCTGCAAAAATTTACTGCCGTTTCTACCCCAAAATGGCGTACTGACTGGCAAACGTTAAAGTTATTGTCTTTAAAAGAGCTGATCCAAGAAGATGAGTGGCTCAGCCAAGCTCGCATGGTAAACCTAGGTTGGATAGACTTCTTATTAATGCCTTTTAATTCGACACCCGATCAATCCTTTACAATGGATAAAATTCATTTAGTGCCGGTAAAAGGTGTTGCTATCGAGCTCAAAGACAGTCGCCACTTTGTTATTAGTACAAAACACCCCCACGGAAAAATCGCATTTAAAGCCATTAATATCGGGTTAAAGAAATTACGAAGTCAACATAGAATTGTACAAGCTTTTACACAAGCCGGTTTTTTTGTAAGCCCTGACAAAGTCAAAATATTAAACCTAAACTAATGTTTGTACTATCTGCATATTATGTCCTACAGCCCTTATTAAACATCATAAAAAATTCAGTAATTCATTATTTTAATTGACATTTACAGAGAAAAGCGTATATTTTTCCAGCAGAAAATGGATGTTAAAAACAGCTAAGGAATAGCAATGTTTAAATACTGGTCAATAAAAAGTTATGGCACAAAATTATTGCCAACACTAGAACGTGATTTTGGGTGCAAAGAATACTATACTGCTGCTGAAATTCGCATAACAATTTTTAAAAATAACTTCTCCCCCACCTACTTACCTTTAGGTTACATACTCTTTCTTGATGAGATTTCTTTAAAAGAAACGATGTATATCGAGTTCCCTCACATAGATGTTAATCAATATCGACAAGAAATTTCAAATTATTTAATCAGTAAAAGTTATCATGGCTACTTACAGGTACTTCACCACTAAATCTAGGTATTATGCCAATATGACTCATTATTTGAGGACGTCTACCGATGAAACTAGCTATTAATCAGTTAGATATTTAATATTTATAATACCTCACTATTAAAGTCAGTAAGCTTATCTTGAGCATTGGCTTTGCTAATAAAGTAAACCTGCTAATTAATAAAATGGGTGTTATTAACTTTACCTAGTAGATAAATCATGAAAAAATAAACTGTTTCCTGATAATCAAAATAGGTAAGGTTTAATGAAAGTAGCTTGGCAAGTGAAGCATTTTAAAGCGCTCAATATCGATGAACTGTATGAAATATTAAAGCTTCGTATTGATGTTTTTGTGGTTGAGCAAACTTGTTTTTATGCTGATATTGATGATGTTGACCGGCACGAGGATACGGTTCACCTCTTTTGTTACCTAGAGGGTAAGATTGCTGGTTACTTGCGTATTTTAGCAAAAGGCCAAAGTTACCGCGACTATATTGCTATTGGCAGAGTTATTGTTGCCAGTCATGCGAGAGGGACAGGTTTAGGTCACCAGTTAATGGCTGAGGCGTTAACCGTTTGTCAGCAATATTTTCCAGATCAACAAATTAAAATATCAGCCCAAGAGCACCTTGAAAGCTTTTATGGCAATCACGGTTTTGAACGTGTTTCTGCTATGTATCTTGAAGATGATATTCCGCACATCGCCATGTTAAAAGTTGATCAATAAATAAGCAGATATTTTAAACCGTTATTACAAGCGTAGCGCTCAAATAAGCATTGCAGTATTCATGCTTATTTGAGTTATATATAACCTCAAAAGAGGGTAGTACTCGCTAAACTGCAGTAATAAATAAGCGGATATTTTCAACGGCTAGAATAAGCATAACAAGGAATAATGATAACATGCCTATTTGACGCTGCTTAGAAACCCCAGTAGTTTTTGAAAGTCCTACGGCGTGCAGAATACGGCCAATAAATAATATCGCACCTAAAGCGTGCAGTACTATCGGGCTTGCCCCGTTAACCTCATAAATACCCAACATTATCAACGCCATAGGAATATACTCAGCAAAGTTACCATGTACACGAATTGCTTTGGCAAGGGGTTGATGACCACCGTCACCAATACCGGCTTTAAACTGTAAACGTAGGCGAATAATATTGATGGCTAAACCAACAAATAAAAGCGCCAACAAACTCGTGTAGAGGCCTGTTATCGATAAACTTACTACCATGAAATTTCTTCTTATATTTATAGATGAGGGAATATAGTTTACGTTTTAAAATTAATTTTGATAGCCTAAAAGGCCATTTTTTTAAGAAAAATTACCCTGTCTATTTTTCACAGCCAATAAAAACAAAAAAATTCGCCGAAGCGAACTTTTTGTTAGGTATTTATAAGCTCGTTATTAGTTACTTGTTAATAAAGGGCTTATAAAATCAACCGAATTAATTTAATTCGTTAGCAAGTAAAGCACTGACTTCTTCTACAGGCTTAGTGCCGTCAATCGTTAAATACGAACATGCACCCGCTTTTGCTTCATCTTGATAGTAAGCCACTAATGGTTTAGTTTGCTCATGGTAAATGCCCAGGCGTTTGCGGACTGTGGCTTCTTCATCATCAGGACGAATAGACAAGTCTTCACCGGTATTGTCATCTTTACCTTCAACTTTAGGCGGATTATAAACTAAATGATAAACACGACCAGAACCGGCATGAACACGACGACCACTCATGCGATCAACAATGACTTCATCAGGAACATCAAATTCAACGACACTGTCAACTGAAACGCCGTTATCTTTCATCGCATCTGCTTGTGGAATTGTACGAGGAAAACCATCAAGCAAAAAACCTGCTTTACAATCATCTTGTGCAATACGTTCTTTGACTAAACCAATAATCAGATCATCAGAAACTAATTGCCCAGCATCCATCACTGCTTTAGCTTTATTACCCAGGTCAGTACCTGCTTTAATAGCAGCACGTAACATGTCACCCGTAGAAATTTGTGGAATACCAAATTTAGCCATTAGGAATTGTGCTTGAGTGCCTTTGCCAGCGCCCGGAGCACCTAATAAAATAATGCGCATAAAATATTGCCTTATATGTTTAATATACTAATTAGGCTGTTGTACTGGTGTCAAAACGTCTCGAATATAACAGCCAAATGAGTATTTTTTCGATTGTGCAACACTATACAAGTTCAATTGTAGTCAGACAAGTAGCATTACCGCTCTATCATCAAAAAAGGCACTAAAAAGCTATTTTTTATACTAAAGTCTATGGAGTTATCGAGGTGATATAAGGCATTTAAAGATAATACCCCAAATTATAATCAACAAAGAGACAAGCAAATAAGGACTAATGAGTCTTACTTACTATAAAGAAAAAACTTGCGATAAAAATATAATCTCCTAGCACTTGGGTAATAAGTAAATTTAAATGACCCTTTTCTACTGTGAGATTTCCATAGATACGCAATACGTTAACCATGTAGCTTAGAGCAGCCAAAAAAATGATTAAACACTCAGTGCCTTACCTTTATTAGGATCAGTAAAGGTAAAGCTTGCGTTGTAACCTACTGATGAGTCATTGTGGTTGAGTGTAAAAAATTAATTTATTCACACTCAATATATTTTATATATAAAATAAAGCGTTAAGCATACTTTTAATAACCGCTTCTAGGTGGTTACCCCTATTGCTTGTTGACAGTATTAACTATATAAATTTATGTGGTAATAATAAGTAGTTCCGCGATCAGCCTTATGGAAAGCAGCAATGAATCAGATACATAGATGTTGTAGAAACTCTTTTTTTATTATTATATTTTACCTTGTCGCGAATTTATTAACGATAACTTCTGTTGTAGCACAAGACATAGTGGGTGAAGATGTTGATGAAATAATAAGTTTGTTAAACCAACAACAATATTCAACAGACTATTTTCAAGAAAAATTATTGCCTCGCCTGGCCAGTATTGATAACGATAACCAAAAAATAAACTTATTGATTCAATCTTGTGTTTATAGCATGTTTGCCGATCAATACAGTGAGGTAAAAATTTGTAGTCAACGTCTCAGTATTTTAGCCGTGCAGATTAAAAATAAAAGTGCGAAAAATATTGCCGCTATTTATTTAATCGTTGGAGAAGTAAACTTACAAGACTCATCCGACGTCGCACATAAAAAATTAAGTACACTTTAGCCAACATTAATAAGCAAGCGCGCAAAAATTCATTATGATATAGCCTTAGCCATGACAGCTATTAGAGAAGATTTTCCTATTTTAGAAAATCAGATACTGCGTAATAGCCTGCAAAAAATAATCGGACAATCAAATTATTCTTTCGAAGAATTTGCCATGCTTTGGGCACTCTCTGCTATTTCTAAAGATGCAAATGAATATGTTAATTTAACTCTGCGGTTATTACGCTCATCAAACAAACATAATTACGTTATTAATAAAGCGTCTTTTCTATATAATTTACAATGGCATTTAACCGGTGTTAACGAAATTATTATTGCCAATCGTGTGGCTAATGAGTTACTAAAACTCGCCAAAGAAGAAACAGATGAAAACAGTAAAGTGTTACTTTTATTAGCCTACTTAGATAATAAAGCACGGCTTAAAGAAAATGTTCCTACTGAAACAATAAGCTATATAAAATCAGTTACCACTGATGATGTATTTTGGCAGGCTTGGTTAAATACTGTCTTGTCATTTTATTATGCAACTGAACAAAACGAGCAAATGTCACGGTATTATTTCGATGTAGCAAAGCACTACTTTGATGCTCAACCCGACTTAGCTACCCCTGATGAATTTATAGAAATTGAATCAATACTCGCCTTTAACAGTAAGGACTATAGCAAGGCAAAAGCTTTGCAAGATAAATTTTGGTGGAAAAAATACTTAACAATAAAAACCAACCAGCAAAATAATATTATTGATGTTAGAAATACCCTCAAGAAAGTCATTGATGAAGAACAAAAAAGCAGAATAGTTGTCGAACAACTGTTATTGAAGTCTGAACAAGCCAGTATCACATTGGCGACGGTATTATTTATTATTTTTATCTTAGTTATCTTTCAATACAAAATGTATTTAAAACTAAAACATGAAGTAGAAACAAGAGTTAAAGCTGAGGTCGGTTTGCGTGAGGCAAAATCATTGGCAATAGAAGCTAAGATAGATGCGGAAAAAGCAACGATGAAAGCTGAAAAGGCGAATCAAGCTAAAAGCGAGTTTTTATCAAACATGAGTCATGAGATCCGCACACCAATGAATGGTGTTTTAGGCTCACTACAAGTATTAAAACAAGAAAATTTATCTGACTCATCAAAAGAATTAGTTGATATCGGCATTATTTCCTCTAAAAATCTCATTACAATTATTAATGATATTTTAGATTTATCTAAAATCCAATCAAACAATATTAGCTTAGAATCGCTGCCAACCAACATTGGTGAACTGTTCAAATCTATTATTTTAGAACTGTCTTTTTTAGCAGAGCAACAAGGTATTACCTTAATTTTTACTATAGAAGAAGATCTTTGTACTTACTGGTTAACGGACCCGATAAGGTTAAGACAAATTATTGTAAATTTAATTTCTAATGCGCTTAAATTTCCCCCTAAAGGTGAAGTTAGCATAACGCTTATGGAGAAAGATGAGAAAGTGGTTTTCGAAGTCAAAGACACGGGAATTGGATTATCACCCGCTCAAATTAAAAAACTTTTTATCCGTTATGAACAAGCAGATACTTCCACAACAAGAAATTATGGTGGTACGGGTCTAGGTCTGTCTATTGCCAAGCAATTAACAAACTTGATGGGGGGTGACATTAACGTCATTAGTGAAGAAAATGTTGGCTCTATTTTTAGTGTGGTATTGCCATTAAAGAAAACTACGTTGAAAAGTCATAGCAAGTTAGCATTGAAAAAAACGCAAGCCCCACAGGCACAGGGATTCGATATTCTATTGGCAGAAGACAACAAAATAAATCAAAAAGTATTTAATGCTGTTATACGCCCGACTAAAGCAAACATTCGTATTGCAAATGATGGCATAGAGGCAATAGCAGAAATCGGCAAACTAATACCTGATTTAATTTTTATGGATATTCAAATGCCAAATATGGATGGCGTTGAAGCGTGTAAGGCGATTAAAAAAAGCAATCCAAATATCCCAATTATTGCCTTAACGGCGAATGTTATGGCCCACGATATTAAAAAGTACCGACAAGCAGGATTTGATGATTGTTTAGGCAAGCCCATTGACGTTCAGGAAATTTATACACTATTGCAAAAATTTTTAACAAGTGCCCAGACCAATAAAGCCAGTGATATTGATAACGGTTCTTTAAAAATTAACGCCATTACCTATAGAGAGAAGTAACTTATGGTTACTACATGCTTAGTTAACTTTTAATGCCTTTAGGCTGCAAATAACCGATACGATAATGCCAATTTTATGGTGAGATAAGATAATTGTTATAGGTCAAAATAACAGGCTCTGCTAGCGTTCATCTTGATATTGCGTTGAGTATTAACGTTCAGCTTTAAATTAATGAACTCAAATGAAAGCATATACTTAGATAGTGGGTCTAGTGGGTACTTGTTCAATTATATTATCGAAAAGCCCATGAATAAATTTTTTATAGCAATAATTGCCGCCATTATTTTAATACCTAGCCTCTATGCGGGTATTTCATCAACTTTATATACCACTCAAGTTGAATGGCATAATTATCAAGACGCGCGTGCAATGGACTCAACAAAACCAATTTTTGTCTTTGCTAAAATGCGCTTTTGTACAACCTGTGCAGCAATGGAAAAAGATGTTTTTACAGATCCCGCTCTAGCTAAAATATTGAATGAGCAGTTTATTCCTGTTAGAGAAACTATCAACTTTATGCTTTCAAGTTTTGTTTTTGACGATCTTAAAGATAACAAAGGTGAGCAGCTTACTTTTAGAGGATTTCCAGCGGTGATGATCGTTCGCGGTGACCAATATTCCTTGAGTCATGGTTATAAAAGTGTTGAGCAACTACAAACACTGTTAAATAAAGCCACAAATAAAGTAGACTGAATTAGATATAAAAAAGGAGCCGAAGCTCCTTTTTTTTTAATCTGTACACTAAGAAATATTAAAAGCTTACTTAGTAAGGCTCAACATTAATTTGTTTAAACGTGCAACAAAACTTGCTGGGTCTTTTAAGCTACCACGCTCAGCTAACATCGCCTGTTCAAACAATACTTGCGTCCACTGATTGAATTTTTCATCATCAGTTTCATTAGCAACATGTTTTACTAACTCATGCTCTGCATTGATTTCGAAGATAGGTAATGCGTCAGGTACTTCTTGTCCAACTGATTGCATAAGCTTCATCATTTGGCTGCTCATGTCGTGCTCATCGGCAACGATACAAGCTGGAGAATCAGTTAAACGTTGCGACAATTTAACATCTTTCACTTTACCAGCTAATGATGTTTTAATACGGGTAACAACAGAATCGAACTCTTGCTCAAGTTTTTCTTGTGCTTGTTTTGATTCTTCATCTTCCATATCACCTAGGTCTAAACCACCACGCGTGACCGATTGTAATTGCTTGCCATCAACTTCTGTTAAGTGGCTCACTAACCATTCATCGATACGGTCAGACATTAATAATACTTCAATGCCCTTTTTACGGAAAACTTCTAAATGTGGGCTGTTTTTAGCCGCTTCAAAGCTGTCTGCAACAACATAGTAAATCTTTTCTTGTCCTTCTTTCATACGTTCTACGTATTCAGGAATTGAAACACTTTGAACCGCAGTATCATGCTCTGTTGAGGCAAAGCGTAATAAGTTTGCAACTTGCTCTTTATTACCTTGATCTTCTGCTGGGCCTTCTTTCAATACTTGACCAAACTCGTTCCAAAATGACTGGTATTGCTCTTTGTCTTTTTTACCTAGTTTTTCAAGCATTTTAAGTACGCGTTTAGTACAGCCTTTACGGATCGCTTGGGTAATTTTGTTATCTTGTAAAATTTCACGAGAAACGTTTAATGGTAAATCATTTGAATCTAATAAACCTTTTACAAAACGTAAATATGTAGGCATAAACTGTTCAGCGTCGTCCATTATAAATACGCGTTGAACAAATAGCTTTAAACCATGTTGTTTTTCACGGTTATGCATGTCAAATGGCGCTTTGCTTGGAATATAAAGTAATGATGTATATTCAGTTTTACCTTCTACTTTATTGTGCTCCCAGACAAGTGGGTCGCCAAAGTCATGTGATACATGCTTGTAGAATTCTTTATATTCGTCATCAGAAACTTCTGATTTTTCACGAGTCCACAATGCAGTGGCTTTATTGACAGGTTCCCATTTGGCAGGTACTTCAGCAACGGCTTCAGCAGCTGGAACAGTAACATTGTCTTCGTCATCTTTAACTTCAGCAACGGCTTCAACACCAGGAACTGCTGGTGTTAGCATTTCAACAGAAACAGAAATATGATCTGAGTACTTAGTGACTATTGATTTTAAACGCCAATCGTCAGCGTATTCTTGCTCTTCTTCTTTTAAGTGAAGAATAATATCGGTACCACGATTAGTCTTTGAAATTTTAGCGGTGGTGAATTCACCTTCGCCAGCACTTGTCCATTCAACACCTTCGGATGCATCAACACCAGCAGCGCGAGAACGCACAGTTACTGAGTCTGCAACGATAAATGCTGAATAAAAACCAACACCAAATTGACCAATAAGTTGTGAGTCTGAAGCTTGATCGCCAGAAAGTTGCGAGAAAAACTCAGCCGTACCTGATTTAGCGATAGTACCTAAATGATCAATAATTTGATCATGCGTCATACCAATACCATTATCAGAAATGGTAAGCGTATTATTTTCTTTATCGCAACTAACACGTACGCGTAAATCACCATCACCTTCGTATAGATCAGCATTTGATAGTGCGTTAAAGCGAAGTTTGTCAGCAGCATCGGCCGCATTTGACACTAACTCACGTAAGAAGATTTCTTTGTTTGAGTAAAGTGAATGGATCATTAATTTAAGTAATTTAGCGTTATCAGTTGCAAACTGATGATTTTCTTTTTGGCCTGTTTCTGACATTTGAAATATATCCTACATTTATCGGTGTTTAAAAGAGAACATGCAAATATGATGCTCACGTTGATAGATAACATGTGGGGCTAAGAGAAATTATTTCAAGGGAATGTGATGTTTCTTAGGTAAAATAAATTTAAAAATATGCTTTGAATATGTGTTCAAAGCATAAATTTACTCAAGATTAGAATGAATAGCTCTTACGTCCTGATAAAGCATGAGATAAGGTGTTACCGTCAACATATTCAAGTTCACCACCAACAGGCACACCATGGGCAATTCGAGAAATAACCACTTGATATTTTTTAGCCAGTTCGGCAATAAAATGTGCGGTAGCTTCTCCTTCAACCGTTGGATTGGTTGCTAAAATAATTTCCTTAAACTGATCTGTCGCCAGCTGTTTCTCTAATATATCTAAGCCAAGATCATCCGGTCCAATACCATCTAGCGGCGATAAGTGCCCCATTAAAATAAAATAACGTCCTTGAAACTCCCCGGTTTGTTCTATAGCAATAACATCACCTGGACTTTCAACAATACAGAGCTGCTGGTTTATAAGCCGCTTAGCACTTTGGCAAATTTCACAGGTATCATCTTCAGTAAAATTTCGGCATTGTGAACAATGACCAATATTTTCCATCGCCACTTTTAATGTACCCGCAAGCTTAGCGCCGCCAATACGATTACGTTCAAGTAAATGAAACGCCATACGCTGCGCCGATTTAGCGCCAACACCCGGTAAACATTTAAGTGAATTGATTAATTCTTGAACCAGTGGACTAAATTTCATAACAACCTTAAAACAATGTTTAGCTAATTTTCAACGCAGGCAGTTTATCAGTTGAAGCATAAAAACCAAGATAAATTATTCTCTCGTCACTAAAAATAATACGCTATGATAGTCCAAGAATAATTATCAAAACGAATCGCTATGTTATCCAATATTTTTATTACCTTAGCCTTACTCATTGTCAGCGCTTTTTTCTTATCACGATATTTCACTTTACCTAAAAACATTTGGCTGCTTTTTATTGCCCAACCCCTTGTTATGGCGGCATCACCGGTGATTGTTTTTATTGGCGGTATATTGTCGACCCGTATGGCAAGTGATCCTTCTTTAGCGACCCTCCCCGTTACCGTGATGATTTTAGGGGTAGCCTGTGGTGCTATTCCTGCGGCTATGTTGGCAAAAAATAAAGGTCGCCGCTTTGCGATTTTTACCGGTTATAGTGTTGGTTTAGTTGCGACCTTAACGGCAATGGTCTCTGCACTTATTGCTAACTTTGAACTCTTTGTCTTTGCTGGTTTACTCTTTGGTATTAGTACCTCATTTATCCAGCAATTACGTTTTGCAGCAATTGAGAGTATTAAGGACGATAAAGATATTCCAACCGTGTTGTCGATTTTAATGCTAAGTGGCATTTTTTCCGCTTTTCTAGGCCCTGAAATAGCCGTAGTCGCGAAAGATTGGTTAGCATCTCCCTATGGATATGCTGGCTCATTTTTAGTGTTAGCCGGATTAATCGTTTGTGCGATGATTATTATGCTGAATTTTAAAAACACCCAGATTGAATCTCATCAACAAGTGGGCGACACTCGCCCATTGAGTGAAATTATCAAACAACCTATTTTTATTATTGCAATATTATCAGCGGCCATTGGTTTTGCCTTAATGAGTTACTTAATGACAGCAACCCCCTTGAGCATGCACCAGATGAGCGGTCATAGCTTACACGAGACAAAATGGGTAATTCAAAGCCATATTGCCGCGATGTTTATCCCTTCACTTTTTACCGCTTGGTTAGTAAAAAGAATCGGCTTGAAAAGCTTAATGTTAATTGGCACAGTGATTTATGCGTTAGTCGCTGTTGTGGCACTTTCTGGCGAGCAGGTTATGCACTATTGGTGGGCACTGATTTTATTAGGCATAGGTTGGAATTTTTTGTTTTTGACCGGAACAACCTTACTGCCGCAAAGTTATAAGCCGAGTGAACGACACAAAGTACAAGCAATTAATGACTTTATTATTTTTGGTTTACAAGCAACTGCATCGTTACTCGCTGGTTGGGTTTTATTTAAAGCGGGTTGGCATACAGTAGTTCTTACGAGTATGCCCTTTATTGCCATACTCTTTGCAGTAACTTGGTTTTACTATATTAAAGACAGAAAAAAAGCCACCAACAAGGCAGCTAAATCTTAGCAATAATAGCATCGACTTATTTACAGGTGGTCATCGTTGTCTGAAAGACCAACGCCAATAGAAAAAGTCATTTTGTCAGCTACCTCAAACTCTAGACCAGCGATTGCTTTATAAGCAATCTGCTGATTTTTTTCTTCACCAAAAAGTGCACTCTGGTTCGTTTGCACCGCGCCAAGGGCTAGTTCAATAAATGGTGAGACATTATCACTTAAGCTAACATAGTTAAAACGAGAAGTTGCCCATAATCCCAGTGATTGATAATTACCCGAAGAAACTTGCCGTTCTTTAGATAAATGATTGGCGTCAACATTTTCAGCTAAGCCACTAAAATGTGCTTTGGCATAATGAATTGAAACCTCTGTCGCTAGCTGCCAGTCGTCATTCAATTGATAACGCTTACCTACACCAAGATAAACTTCAGGAACAAGATCAATTTGAGTCTCACTTAAGGCTAAGTTAGCTAAATTATCATAATGGCTTAGACCAAAACCAACAAAAGCATACGATTCCTCATCAGTTGCTATTGCCGAAAAGCTTACTAGGTGACCCACTAAGGCTCCACAGGTAATCATTATCGCTATAGATTTGTTCATCTTCATTCCTTGTTTATTGATCTTTTTCATAAAGTAAAATATCGCCTGGCTGACAATCTAGTGTTTGGCAAATGGCTTCAAGCGTTGAAAACCGTATCGCTTTTGCTCGACCACTTTTAAGTACAGATAAGTTTTGTGGCGTTATGCCTACTGACAAAGCAAGATCGTTTAATTTCATTTTACGTTTTGCTAGCATAACGTCCAGTTCTATAATCATAGCCACTAGATAACTAACTCCTGCTCTTGATGCAAGCTAGTCGCTTCGCTCATTATCCAAGCTATCACGTATATCACTAAACCAATTAATAAAAATCTTAACTCATCAGAGCCTAAGCTTATGTATAACGATAACGTATCAGAAGCTCCTGAAAATCGTAATACTAAGGTCACCACTATCGGATAAAGAAGCTTTAAGGCAATCCAAGCTAATAGCACAGTACCAATATTTTTAATGCATTGAATATTGGCGACAGTGAATACTAAACCCTGCTGATATAAACCAAATAACTTAAACAAAGACCAATAAATTAAAAGGCTTGGCAACAAATCTGCACTGCCTAGTATAAGCAAAGCGTTAAAACCTTCATCGGTTAAGGCTAACGCTAAATTTTCCCAACTACCTGAAAAGTCGATATTGGCCGCTGAAGAAATAAATGAAAAATTGTCAGTTAGCTCAAAGGTGCCTTCATTATTAACCCCAAATAGTAATAAAAACGTAAAGCTGAAAACTTGCATAACAACAAATAGCGCAACGAGTGCCCTAACTATTTTACTTACTTTGCTGATCCTATGATGCGCTAACATAAAACTTATAACCTAAATTTATTCAATAAGCCTAATGTAGCAGAAAAAACATGCTTATCAATCTATTTTTATCGATAAACGATAAATAAATACTGTTGTATAATTACCCGCTGACTTTAGTTAGCGAGAAAAACGATTCAATATCGATTCACCTTCCTCGCTAGGGAACAGCTTGACCATTTCTCGCTTCAAATAATCGATACCAATCTTCACGGCTATAATTGAGTTCTAGTGCTACTTTTGCAGCAATAATTCGTTCTGGTGTGGTCGAACCAATAATAGGAAATATCTTCGCGGGGTGTTTTAGTAACCAAGCAAGAATAATTTGCCAAGGTTGACAGTTATACACTTGTGCTTGCGAAGTTAACTCCTCGGCGATACGTTGTTCATCTTCAACTGAAAAGGTATTCCCCCATGCAGAGTAGGCAACACCACCTAACGGGCACCAGGCAATTGGCGATAGTTTATCTTGTTGACATTGATCCAAAGTTCCGTCATTTAACGCATCAACATTATGAATATTAATTTCTATCTGATTCACCAATAACGGTAAATCTAATGCACTTTGTAACATCGCTACTTGTGAGGGTTTAAAGTTACTTACGCCAAAATGCGCAACTTTACCGCTGTCTTTGAGTTGTTTAAAGGTTTCGGCGACTTCATTAATATCAAATAAATAATCAGGGCGATGTAATAAGAAAAGATCGAGTTGCTCAGTATGCAAACGCTTTAAAGAACCTTCTACACTCGATAAAATATATGCTTTGCTAAAATCATAGCGTGTTGGCGCATAAGTATTTTCATTGTTTTTTGGACGAATACTTGCTTTGGAGGTAAGGATCATCTTTTCTCGCAAGTGCGGTAATTGCTTTAACAATTCACCAAATAATTGTTCACTTGCCCCTCCACCATAAATGTCAGCATGATCAAAATGATTGTAGCCTGCATCAATCGCGCTCTGCACCGCACGTTTGCCTTTATCGATATCATTAACTGATTGATCACCTGCAATTCGCATACAACCATAGATTAATCGTGATGACTGGAGTTCGCTCTTACCTAAACTATAATTTTTCATTACAACTTTGCTCTCGTTTTATCGCTAATTGACTGACATAATAGCGACTTTATGGTTGTTGTTCATCAACAACTCAATCACTGCATACGTATAAATAAGGTTTTTTCATTGCAACATTTTATTTGGGATATTGATCCAGTTTTACTTTCTATAGGTCCTTTAAGCGTTCATTGGTATGGCGCGCTATTTGCTGCCGCTATCATATCGGGTTTACAGGTGATGAAATGGGTGTATCAAACAGAGCACAAAAACCTAGAGGCTCTGGACAACTTACTGATGTATTCTGTATTTGGTATAATTATTGGTGCTCGCTTAGGCCATTGTTTTTTTTACGATCCTCAATATTACTTTGCTAATCCTTTAAAGATACTGGCCATTTGGGAAGGTGGTCTTGCTAGCCATGGCGGCGGTTTAGGACTTATTATTGCATTAGGTATATACGCAAGAAAGTATCAAGAAAACTATTTATGGCTGCTCGACCGATTAGCTATTTGTACCGCACTCTTTGGTGTATTTGTTCGTTCAGCTAACTTTGTTAACTCTGAAATATTAGGCGTTGCCAGTGATGCGCCTTGGGCTATTATTTTCGCGCGTATTGATAATATACCTCGCCACCCTGCGCAACTTTATGAAGCGATTGCGTATTTACTGATTTTTATTATTCTCTTCTTTATCTATAAAAAATCAAAAGATAAAACGCCTAAGGGTTCATTATTAGGCTTATTTTTAATATTAACCTTCACCGCTCGATTTTTAATTGAGTCAGTAAAAGTTAAACAAGCTGCTTATGAGTCGATTTGGGCGTTAAATACCGGGCAAATGCTGAGTATTCCATTTTTTATCGCTGGTATCGTTTTATTAATATGGTCGTTATCTGCCAAGAACAAACTAAAATAAACTGAGTAGCATAATGAGTAAAAAATATTACGTGGTTTGGAAAGGATCAAAAACAGGTGTCTTTGACAACTGGACAACGGTTCAATCCGTAACATCAGGGCGTGCTGATGCTCAATTTATGGGGTTTCCTTCACAAGTTGAAGCAGAAGCCGCTTTTAAGTCAACTTACACCAAAGCATTAACCCAGCGATCCTTAAAAACACCACCACGCAACGGAGCTGAATACCCCGCTGCGGCTAAAACCGCAAGTTCATCATTGAGTCGAGCAACAGCTTCAGCAAAACCTGCTGGCAGCACAGTACGCAGCGATCGTGAAGTCACTAAAGCTAATATCGATATTTATTGTGATGGTGCGTGTTCGCCCAACCCTGGAAAATCAGGGACTGGTGTCGCTGTTTATCATCAAGGTGAAATTCATAGCCTTTGGTATGGTGCCTATAACGCCAATGGTACTAATAACACCGCTGAGTTAATTGGAATGTTACAAGCCTTTAAATTGGCGAAAGCTTATATTGAAGCTAATCCTGGTAGAACCATTCAAGTACTGTCTGATTCAAAATACTCCATCGACAGCATCACGAAATGGGCAACAGGATGGAAAAATAAAGGTTGGAAAAAAGCAAATGGCGAAGCGATTAAAAATCCAGAGTTAGTCAAGGTTTGCTATACACTCTATCAAGAAATTAAAAAACATATTGCTATTACTCATGTTAAAGGTCACGCGAATATTGAAGGTAATGAGCTCGCCGATCGCATGGCTGTACTTGCCAGAACGTCACAAGAAATGAATTTTGTACAATATCAGCAAACAATAAATATTCGCGAAATATTAGCAACCGAAGCGGGATAATAGATCAATATATAATGCGGCCATATAGTCAACGTTCTCATTGGTTAAATGCCGCATAACCTCAAAATAAATAGGAAAAATGCAACGATATTCAATTGTTTCTTTTTTCCTACTTTACTTAAATTTTTCGGTGCTTTGCTCAATCTAAGCTATACTCAACATTCTATTTCTTATCAGAAACGTAGCCATTATCAATCTCTCAAATCATACAATATCTTGTATATTCTCCCAATTAGGTATGAATAACGTCCAAGCAGATATAACAAGTTTTGCAGAGACTCATAAAGCTATTCCAGTAAGATTACCCTTGTATTAAGCAAAAATATAGAGCCGATCACAAGTCATTATTTTAAAAGAAGCCGTGCAGGAGGATGCTAACTGGTCTGAAATGACTTACAGCTTGGTTTGTTCATTAGGTTAATGCGAGAGCAATACATAGAAAATTAAACCTAGGCATAAACTTTTCAAATAGAATCGAGATAAAAGAATCATAAATAAAATAATCTACACATAAAGCACTTTATTTAACCTTAAAGTTGATTCCGCGCATTAATCTACTTTAATTATGCTTATATAAACAATATAGTGTTAAATAACAGAGTGTAAAAATCTATATAATGGAGATAATAAATGTCGGATAATAAAAAATACCGTTTAGTAACACGTAGTGATTTTGATGGTTTAGTTTGTGCTATTTTACTCAAACATATTAATTTAGTTGACGGTATTCTCTTTGTTCACCCCAAAGATATGCAAGACGGAAAGATAGCGGTTGGGCCAGATGATATTTCCACCAACTTACCTTATGTTGACGGTGTTCATATCGCTTTTGATCACCATCATAGTGAAACACTTCGTAATAAAAAACGAGATAACCATGTTATCGACCCTGATGCGCCTTCAGCTGCTCGCGTTGTTTATGACTACTACGGTGGCCTAGAAACTTTCCCCGCAAGTTGGACAAGCATGATGGAAGCGGTAGATAAAGGTGATTCAGCACAATTTAATAAAGAAGAAGTTTTGCATGCCAAGCGATGGGAATTACTTAATTTCATTATGGACTCACGCACAGGTTTAGGCCGCTTCAGAGAGTTTCGGATTTCGAACTATGAACTGATGATGGACTTAATTGATTTTGGTAAAGATCACAACATTGACCAATTACTCGCACTCCCTGATGTTAAGGAACGCACCGATCTTTATTTTGAGCATGAAGAAAAATTTAAAGAGCAAATTAAGCGCTGTGCAACCGTACACAATAACTTAGTTGTGCTGGACTTAAGAGAAGAAGAAATTATTTACTCGGGTAATCGTTTTGTTATTTATGCCTTATTTCCACAATGTAATATTTCAATTCATGTTATGTGGGGGCTTAAAAAACAAAATACTGTTTTTGCTACCGGTAAATCTATTTTTGATCGCAGTGCAAAAACAAATGTCGGTGAACTTATGTTGAAATACAATGGTGGTGGGCATAATGCGGCGGGAACCTGTCAAGTTCCACATGATCAAAATGAAGCTTGCCTTGCCGAACTTATTGCGACGATTAATGCCGATGGCTAAGTCGCATTAGTCAGACTCACGGCTCAATAATAGCTTACTATTGCCGTCAAAAATGATGGTAATAGTAAATCGCTAATCAAAAATATTAATAGCCTTTATTCCAGTCAATATAAAAAGGTATCTGGTCGTTACTTCGATATTGTTTAATGTTCTTGGTCACTATTTCACCTGCACTTTCAAAATGTGTCGGCGCAGAAATATGGGGAAGAACCGTTATTTTTTCATTCGACCATAAATCATCACTTTTATCTAAAGGCTCTTGTTCAAAAACATCTAGAATTGCATGTTCAAGATTGCCATTGGCTAAGTGATTAATAAGGTCGTGATTAGCGACGATACCCCCTCGAGCAAAGTTAATAATACTGGCGCCTTGCGGTAGGTTTGTCAGCAGATCATCGTTGATGAGTTGGTAGGTCGCTGAAGTAAGTGGTAGTAAACAAATTAAGATATCTGTTTGCCTAACCATAGTCACTAATCCCTCGTCTCCTGAATAGCATGTAATGCCATTAATTAACTTATCACTTTGACTCCAACCAAGCACATTAAAGCCATTTTCATGCAAACGTAACGCGCTCAACTTACCTAATTGACCTAAACCTAAAATACCTAAGGTGCGCTCTTGTGGCAGTAAATAGCGATGTTGTAGCCACTGCGCTGATTTTTGTTGTTGTAAGTATTTTGGCATATCACGATGTAAATAAAGCACCCAAGTTAAGACCGCCTCACTCATGGTTTGCGCTAATATTGGATCAATTAAACGCACAAGTTTAAAACTTGGCGTTGGTTTATTATCACTTAATTGCGAAACTAGCGCATCGACCCCTGCCCATAGGCTCTGTACCCATATGAGTTTGGGGTATTGAGACAAGATATTAGCATCTGGATTAGCAACAATAGCGATTTCGCATTGAAGCTTTTGCTCAACAGACAAGTCTTTATCAAGCTTAATTGCTTCATTTGGCAGCTTAGTTGATAATAGCGCTAACCAAGCATCCTGCTCTTGGTGGGCAAGTTGACTAACAAAAGTAATAACAGCCATTGTTAAATGTTTCCTCTTAGCATTATTCTTTTAAAACCATATCAATACACATTACGGCAGCAAGGATCAGCTTTCTAATCGGGTGATCTTCAGGAACATCAGCAGAAATTTCTAATGCGTAATTGTCTGCACTGGTAAATAACTCTTTACCTATGCCACCCCATTCTTTCGATATATGAGCAAGTTCATCATTGCCATCCATAAAGCGAAAATTCCAACCAACCCAGTTGCCCTTTAACTGACAGACAAGTTGGTCTTGGTTATCAAAGATATCGAATTTTCCACCGATTGAAAATAATTTTTGTTTAAAGTAACCAACCGCATTACCGTCACAATCAAAAACAGTTACTTTTGAAATAAATAAAGAGATACCACGCTGAATTCGGATGATACGCTGATCGTCAGGCGTACGTATTTGAACATCAAAAGGTGTCATGGTTTTGTAGTCAGTGAAACGCAGCATTTTAGTAAAAAAGCCTAAATTAGGCTCTCGACATTCCATGATGATATCCCCTGTTTCAGGATCATAAATGTCGTAATTATTTGCCGCTTTAAATAGGCCAACATGCTCTTTGATTATATAAGTATTCTTATTAATTCTAGTATTCATTAAACGCTCACTCCGTGAGTTTAGCTATTGTTGTTATTACGAAAATCATTGATGATAATAGTTGTCTTTGCTTTTATATTGATTGAAATTACCATTAAACCATACAAATTGACGTTATTTAGTCGCTTTAATCACTTGCTCTAAATAGGTAGACATTTCAGTTAATACTTTATTCTTACTGGGTTTTATTGTGGCATATAACGCGTATAAAAAACTCTGTGTGTTATGTAATTTAATTAATCCTTGTTCACTTTGATAAACATCTTGCCATTGATTGAAAGGAGCAGGATCAACCACTTTAATAAGCCAAAGGTTAAAATCATCAGCAGAGTATTGTTCTCGTAAAAAAACATATATAACAGCCATAGCGATACGTTTTGACTCTCCTTGAATATATGAATGTTGATCATTAGCAGTAAGTTGGCTGGCTAAAGCGACCAGTATCTTATCGAGTTGCGCTTTGTTAACTTTAGGGTTTAACGCCAATTGCAGCATAAGGTCTGCAGCATGAGCGATACTATGTTGCCAGCCAGTTTTAGCTGAAAAACCGCGATAATCTTTTATATTAGTTAAAAAACTTGTACCCACATTGACTAAATAGTCTCTTTGGTCAACGGTTAAAAAAGGTGAGTGCCTATCGACA
Source organism: Colwellia sp. BRX9-1 (assembly GCF_014077195.1). Lineage (NCBI taxonomy): Bacteria > Pseudomonadati > Pseudomonadota > Gammaproteobacteria > Alteromonadales > Colwelliaceae > Colwellia > Colwellia sp. BRX9-1. Next base: position 4,440 of record NZ_JACGVM010000016.1, on the reverse strand, counting down.
CGAACCACTTCAGCTAATACCAAGATTGAGAATGACTGATAGACACCAAAGGTGTCAGTTACTTTCGATTCTAAAACACGAGTTAAGTAGTTAAACATTTTAATATGTATTGCTTGGCTAAGGTGTTCGTTTCGCAACCAATAACTTAATGCTTCAAAAGCGACACCATCTCTTATTTCAGCATCTGGGCTTGCTAAACAAGCCAGTAATTGTAGTGCTAAAGCTTCTTTATCTGCTTTGTTTTGAAGGGTAAATTTATCTTCTTTGAGTTGTAGTAGATTTTTTTTATGCCATTGCTTCGATAAACACTGTTTATTGACTTGCTGCGCATTGATCAATACTTCATTAGCAGAGAAGGCAGAGCTACTGATAAAAAGCATCAATATTATTGGAATTTTTAATGAAAATTTCATTTTACATCCTTTTAAAGTTATTCAATTATCTTAAAAATAAGCACATCAGGATACCACCACATTGGCAAAAAAAACATAAAATGAAGACGTTAGTGAGTTGTATTGAGAAAGGATTTAAGAACGATAGTCATTAACAGAGTTTGCATATAGCAATCATTGGTGGTTTAAACTGATGACTTGCTTTTCAGCTAAGGCAATTAACGTTTCTAATTCACCACTTTGTTGCAGACGCATTATTTCTTGGTTAATAAGAGCAACCAAATTTTTATTTTTCTGATGTATATAATGATAAAGAGGAAAAACAGCTAATGGCTTTTTTGCAGGAATTATGTTTTGGTAACCCAACCTTTTCAAGATTAGCTGACCGTCTATAGTATTGGTCAAGGCAACATCAACTAGACCACTTTGTAATATTTTAAACATATTTTCAGTACTATTCATTTCGACAACATTACTTAAGCCATTCGTTATATTATCGGTGTGTTTTACACCTCTAATTTTGGCCAATTTATATTTTTTTAAATCATCTTTACTGACAATATTGAGATGCTTACTTGCTAGGCTAAATGGCATAGTTTGCAAAGAATAATAAGGAGTAGGAACTCTGATCATTTCTTTGTTCTCATCTGCGTAGGACCAAATTCTCATTATTTCGCCATCACTTTGCCCGATACTCGCTAACAATTCCGCTCTTTTAGCAGGTAAAGGCGTAATAGTAATGTCTATCCCTATATTTTTATAAATTTGAGGTAAAACAATCCGACCGACTTCTTGTTCAATCAGTAATTCAATAGAAGCAAAATTGTAGTGGAGAGTTTTAGGCAGTACTAGAGAACTATGCTTTGGAATAATGGCTGAATTTTCATATGAAATATTAGTAGGGGTAACTATTGAGTGAGCAAGTACATTTGGAGATACCATCAAAATGAAGCATATACCAATAAGTAAAAAATAAAGACTGAATATTACTTTCACTTGGACCACCACCTTCAAATTAATGCTTATAAAGTATAATCCTTTTGGTAACGACCTCCTTGTTTTTCTTGAAAACTTTACTTATGCAGAGCCTATTCGATAGGACCATAATATAAATTGGCGGGTAAAATGACAAGTAAAACCTTAAAATGCGGCCCGGCATACTTTGCTCAGTCAGATATAATAGCTATCTAGTGGCACATAACAATATCGCAAAAGGTTAACAATCGGGGCAAAATTTAAACATAAAAGCCTGCTGTTCGATTAACTAGACCGGTCACGTGATACTCGTTTTAGCTTAGGCATGACTTCGCCATGCGAGTCGTGGTTTAGTCATAGGCCTACCTTTTCATTCTCTAGGTTGCATATTAGAGACTTACGCAATGAACAACACGTAATATTTTTCACTCTGACCTAGTGTTTTATTCACAAGACTAAAGCGGCGACAAGACAAGCTAGCTTTAAAATAAAAAACCCGCTAGATAGCGGGTTTTAAAGGTGAATTAATCAGACTAAACTTACTGATATAAAATAATCATCACTGATATTTATTGTACCGGGATATTAATAGTACCCGTAACAATGTCACCCGCTTTTGTTTGATAAGCATATTCAAACGTTAAACTATTTTCCGAGCTATCTAAATCATCAGAAGCGTATATAGACGTTGAGGCGCGGTAAACTTTCTGATTGTCTGATTGAGCGGTTCCTGTTTCAATCGACGTTTGAAGACTTTCGGTAATTAATGTTTCATTTTCAGCAAGTTTGACTAGTCCCAATGGTGAAACATTATAAGTATTACTATCTCTAACAAGAGTAAAATTTCTTACTGAATTATAACTGACACCGTCTTCTGTTACCGAGTAAAGACGCATTGAAAAGCTTTGTAACGTTTCAATTGATGATGGTAGATATAAATAAACACTGCGATCATAATTTGAAGGCGAAGAACTATCACCCGCTGAATTGGAGAGAGTAATCGCATTTCCGTTGCTGGTAAAATTATTGTTATCTAAATGTACGTCATTAATATCAAAGTCATCATTATTTTCGATATAAAACGAAAGTGAATCATTATTAACATCGACAGATTTTTCTGTAGACTTCACAACTAAGTTACCGACATTGTATTGGTAATTTTGACTTTTAGGCAAAGAGTTAACCGGCGTAATCGTAAGTTTGGTGTCATTTAAACTCATCTCAAATGAAACAGGAATATCTACCATGCCACTAACAACTGTAGTACCGGGTAAAATAACATCAGTCGATGAATCATTACCTTTAACAACGGTAAAACCAGAAGTATTAGTAAGTGATAGGCTACTTGCTGATGCGGTAATAGCTTGAGAGTAGAATACACTGAAACTTTTATCGATATAATTTACTTCATTTGCCGCAATAACGACCTCTAAAGAAGAGCTATCATTAGTAACAACTCTTGGCATAACCGCTAACTCAACAACATCAGTATTAGCGATATTATAACAACAGTTTTCTAAAGCACCTGAAATGTTGACTCTTAAGCTGTCATCATCGTTCTTATTCAGTGATATTGAAGCACTTTGATAAGAGATATCGTTTGCCATAAATGAAGGGATTTCTACTCGTGAGTAATCGCCAAACATTGCTGAAATCACATACTGTTCTGTTGCAGCATCAAAAGTAGAAGTCGTCTGTGTACCCGCAGAGTCTGTAGAGAATAACTCAGCACCTAAAATAACATTCGCACTTGCATCAATCATTGTAATGCGAAATTCAATCTCTTTTAACGGCATTTTTTCTTCAACATAAAGCGTTAATGATTCATCAGTATTTGATGATAAAAAATATAAATCATTGCTATTAATGTTGTTATTTAACTCAGGGTTATAATCTATTTCACCATCTTGATTGAGATCTAAGTTGGCTCTAACCATAATATTGAGAAACTTTGGTATGGTGATATGGTAAACGCCATTGGCTTCATTATAAGTCGATTGGTGTTGATACTTATTTGACCTTGAACTAGTACCGTAATGAGATGAAGCTTTAAACGCTAATCCAGTAAGAGGCAATCCTGATGTTTTATTAATAACAGTTATTTGCATATCTTTAGCTGTAGAAACTTCAAATTGACCAAAATCATTGGCCGTATTGACTGCATTTGAATGACCCGTATTAATGAAATATGCACGTGATAAAAATTCATTATTGCTACTTTCAATAATCATTTCAATATCAGAATTAGCAGGAAGGTTTTCTAGTTTAAACTCGCCACCGTTGAAGCTAACGCTATCGACGAGGACAACATCAGCGGCAATAATTGTAATGTTCGTGGCTGATACGGCTTGATTATCTAATGCATTAACAACGATACCCGTTAATGCAACAGAAGCGGCAGGAGTACCAGGATTGATAGAATTGTTAGTGCCACTAAGAATTTCATTTTGTGCTTGGATTGCTTGCACTACATCTTCGTTATTATTGTCGTTTTCTACTTCTAAACATGCTGTTAATAAACATAAAGAAACGCTTATCATCACTAGATTTACATACTTCAATTTTACTTTCCTTTTAAAATTTAGAAGGGAAATAGAATTAAACAATCTTTGTCGTATCGAATTCCCTTCAATAGAGCGAAAATGTTAACACATAATTAAATAACAGTTAACAACCTTAGTGTAATTATTGATGTTAATAATAAATAAAAATAGGATATAACATTGGACGACTTAATTAACATACTAGTTATCTGACAAGTTCCGTATAAAACAATTATGGAATGACGGCTTGGGGGTTACGATATGGTTTAAAGCTAGTTTATGCAAAAGCGCTCTTTGAGCTCAAAGAGGCTTCGGCGTTCACCCTCTTTGGGAGTAGTCAGCCTCCTGAAAATCAAACCCTTTAACAAAACCAAAGCTGGTAAATTAAAGTGAGTGTCCTTCTAATTTGACGAGAATCGATATTTAAATAAATTCAGCATGAACTCAAGCTTCTTCATCATGACCCAAAATTTCATCATCCTGAACCTGTACTCCGTCATCCTGAACTTGTACTCCGTCATCCTGAACTT